>JBEBKE010000161.1:0-5282 GCA_040079555.1 Sphingorhabdus sp.
GGTTTCGATGGCTCCTAATAGAATCACCTTCGCCTTGTCGATGATTGCGCGGTCCACGCT
Organism: Sphingorhabdus sp.; assembly: GCA_040079555.1. Lineage (GTDB taxonomy): Bacteria > Pseudomonadota > Alphaproteobacteria > Sphingomonadales > Sphingomonadaceae > Sphingorhabdus_B. Next base: position 61 of record JBEBKE010000161.1, read on the forward strand.
TGTTAGTCCTGTTTCGCTCAGTGCCGAAAGGGCAGCGGGGTCGACAGTCCGCTTCATGTCATACCTAAGTTTGTTCGAACGGCGATTAAGCACATGGACAAACAAGGGATCGGGCGCCACATCCTGACGCCGCATAAAGCGCAGAAGCGCGATGGGTCGTTTGTCCAGACGACCGCTCGGCGTCCCTTGAGGAAACAGTGTGAATTCAATCACTACGCCCCGCTGCGCCGCCGCAATCGCCGCGAGTTCGAAAAATGTCCCGAAGCCGATAGTAATCTGCCGATCAAACGGGTCCGTTACCGGCAGACGCTTTTCGAGATCGCAAAACACCAGCGCCTCATCGTCTCCCTGTAACGCGATTAGCCACGGCTGCCGGTTGTGGGGATTGGGCGCCAATATAGCAAAACGGAACGCGTCAAGCCGAACGTCTGCCGGCGCTGGGACCTTAGGCGACCATGGCAAATACGCGCTCTTGGGCGTTTTGGCTGCCGCGCAATAGGAAACGCCGCCAATGGTGACGACCGATAGCGCGCTTGCGCCCATGACGAAATGCCTGCGGTTCATTGAAAGCGCTACCTTCCTAAATTAGTTCGATATCAAACTATATTGGCTGATTGCGATTGGCAAGCATTGAAACCACTGCAGCCCGGTGGTTCATTCGTTGACAGCAGACGGGCAAATGTACCGGTATGTCGGTTGCCTTGCAGCGTTTTGGGCAAAGGCTAAGATAAAATGATGAACCGTTCCCGTTTCGCGTTGCTGATCCTATGCGCTGCATTGCCCGCATCGCTCGGCACGGCATATGCGGGGGTGGGCGATGTCGTCATCCGGCCAAGTCCCGATGAAGTCCATAATGTGATCCGCGAGCTGGGCACGAAATCGTTGAAAAAGTGGATCGCTTGGGACCGGCAAACACTTGATATCCGCGATCCAGACACGGGCCGCACGCCTTTGATGACAGCATTGATTGCCGAAAAGCCAAAGCATTTTCGGCTATTGCTGAAATCTGGAGCAAATCCCGAACTGACGGATCGTGTCGGGAACAGCGCCCTGCACGTTGCTGCGCAAATCAACGAGCCTTGGCGTATCTTGGAACTTTTAAAATCAGGCGCAAACGCTGAACTGCGCAATGGTCAGGGTCAGACATTTCAGCGCTTTTTGTATATGCCCCGCGAAAGCCTTCTCAATGCAGATACGCGAAAAGGACGGGCGGCGGTCATTGATTGGTTGAACGACCATGGGGTAGCCGTTGAACCAGCAACGCCATCTTAGGCCGTGATGGATTCCAGTGAGTAAATAGCGTTATGCAAATTCTGCCTGCTTTGGCTGTCGCTATGCTGGTTTCAAAACCGGTCTTTGATGACGCCGTAATCCGGGGCGCGCCGTTTCAAACGGAACATTCGCTGATCCCAGAGGGTTATCTCGGCGAATGGGCCACAAGTCGTTCGCAATGCGGCAAAGCGTCAAAGGCAAATCAGACTATCATCATCGATCGTACGCGCGTCAACGCTGAACCGGTCAAAGCAATTTGGGCGTATAGCGATTATCCCGCGATCAGCATTTCGGCAGGTACGGGAACAGATATTGACCGAGTTTTACACCTAGATATTTCGCAGGATGGAATGTGGCTGAAAGCGAAGGAAGACAAAGTCGATAAAGAAAATATTATGCGGCGCTGCCCCAATATTTATGCGAAAAGCGGCACGGATCAGATGGCGAGAAAGACGATGGTCAGTGCGTGCAAAGCGCGTGATCGGGACGGCTTTATCGAGGGCTTTTTCGGATCAAAAACGCCGCAACGCATGGCATTGAAAAAACAGATTGAGATCATTCGCGGCGATACGCAAAAAATGCAGAGGTCACGTGATTACTACACACTGCCACCGATCAAATTTGCCGACCATATTGTCTATTACGAATATGGACCAGAGCGCGGCATCCCGTTGCAGCTTAACGTAGTCGATTCGGGAGATGGCGGATTTCGAATTGACTGGGAAGAAGAGCCACACAGCATCGACACGCGAGTCTACGAGTACGAACCCGATTTGGGATACCCCAAGGGATTGCGTGGCAGATTATCGTTTGCATGGAGCGGCGCTTGCTGGACATTGGTGTCCGACGAAATGCGCTGGACCGACTGGCCGTAATCATTCGGCCATCGTTGCAGCGCAGCCGTTTAGGCCGAGGCGCAGGTTCATGACAGGACATAGTAAAACGATGCACCGGTATCTAAAAATCCTTCGTTAGAATTCTCGATCCGGATACATCACCAAACAATGGCAAATGCCGCAGGTTGAATGGGAGTGTCGCAGTGCTAAGAATGGTCGCCAAAGGCTTTGCAGAAAGGTCCGTTATCGGCTCGCTTGCGGTCGCGTTGGTTGGTGTCAGCTGCAGCAGCAGCGCTGCGAACCAAAATGATGTAGAGCAGCCGACAGTTGAAGAAGCAACGACACGCCACGACACCAGCGATATTGCCCCAAAGAAGAGCAGCGCCCCCGACAGCGTGTCTGAATCCGATCAGATGTCGCTGACCGCGGCAGCGACCGCGTGTAAAAATGGAGAGCCAAACGCCTTTTTCGATAGCTTTATCCAATCAAAGGCGGTGCAGCAAAAATATAGCGGGCGATCCATCGAATATGTAAAACTCAGCCCTGATTTTTCGGTCGATAGCTGGGAAGAAGTGCAGGCGAAGGATTATACTGCCTTTCCGATCGTGATGGTGGATTATTACCGCAAATCGGCACATCCGCTGCGCCAAGACGTTGACGAGCATGTGATAATCGAACTTAATCAGGGCCAGACGGAAAGTTTTGCCGTCGAATGGACCCGCGCAACCTATGACGGTAAATCATCCGGCGGCGATGATCTTGGCAACGCGTTTACGCTAGACGGAAAACCCTATCGCGCCGGAGAAGCAAATACCGACGGCAAGCTGGTGTTTGTTGTCGCGGGTGATTGTTGGAACCTAGCCAGCGACATACGCCACCACCGCGCGGCAGCGGCACAATGACAACGATGACGCCGCGTGGATCATTATGGCTAGCCGCTGCTTTTATGGCATTGGCTTTAACGCCAACTGTGCCGGTGGCCGCCGCGAATGAGCCTGATGGGCACATTTCCATAATCTGGCACGTCAACGCACGCCAGCCTTGGATCGGTCGGGGCACCAATGCGGCAAAGCTTGAAGCGGCGCTATTGAAGCAGTGCAATAAAGTGTTGAAAGCCGATTGTAAGGTCGCAATGACATTTTCCACCGGCGCAAGCATCATTGGACAAATGGCTAACGGCAATCATTTTGTTTCTTATTCAAAAACGTCGCTGGCCGACGCGCGGGCTGCAATGGACGAGCAATGCCGCACACGCGACACCGACTGCATTATCCTTCATGAATTTGAAGCACTAAAAGCGCCCACCAAGACCAGCTATCAAGTGCCAAAAGCGTCACCTGATTTATTCCGCCGCTTTGGCGCAGTTGCGTGGCAAAAGCCGACGACTAGGCCTGTTAGAGTCTGGGTCGCCACAGGTCGCAATACTCAGGACCTTGCAAAAGGTGACGCGCTTGCCAACTGCCAAGCCGATACCGGCGGCGAATGCGTGGTCGCGCAATATGGGGCAGATACGACGCTGATCGTTTATACAGCAGACGGAAAAAGCCTAGCTGTGACGCAAGACAGCGATCTGGACCGAGCGCAGAATATGGTCAGATTTATCTGTCTGCGTGAGAAACAAGCCTGCAAAGTACAGGCGGTGGTCGATTCAGAGCTTGAGGAGACGTCAGTGTATAATATCGCTTTATAAACCTGCGCGCTTCTCGCCAGATGTTGACCCATTTAGCAAAAGATCATTCGACCCGCTGAGGCATCGCCGATCATCCTCAGCGACGAATTGCAACCGCTCTAAAAAGCGAAAGCCCGCACCGGTGTATTCAGAGGCTGGAAAGCTGAATGTGACGCCATAATCATAGCTTTCGATCAGCTTGACCGCCCAACTTCCTGGTTCACGCACACCCGGCTCGGAATAAGGTGGGCCGATCCCTCTGCTGGGATAATAGGTCACCCTCGTTTTGTCTTGGTTCCTCATCGGATGTTCAGTGGGATTGGTCGGATCGCTGACGAGACGGGGTTTTTCGGCGTTGTAGAACCGCTGTTCGATTTTGATGTGCGACCCGGCTGTGTTGATATGAAGGTTGCCAGCTTCGCCGAGCGGGCGCCAGGGGCGATGCAAAGATTCGCCGGCTTCCAATGCGAAACCTAATCCCGCTGTGCAGTGAAAAAGCGGGCCTTGGTCGGGCACCGGAGGAATGATCGCCGCGCCATCATTCGACAATTCATAGGCGCGCTTATAGGCTGCATCTTTATGGTCACGGTTGAACAAAGTGGAAAGCAAAAGGCAATTGGCACTGCCGGCATTTGGATGTTTGATCCGCGCCAGCAAGCGCTGGTCATTTTGGGAACCATCAAAGCTAGTCGCGCCAACGATCAGGGGATTTTCTACATTGTCCGATTGCGTCAGCGCGTAGCGAACGTCCTTATCCGATAGCCCATGCGGGGCGTAACGCACCGAACGTGCGGCATCAGGGGTGGCTGTATCGACGCGACGGATTGAGAAAGGACGGTGATCATTTCCCTTCGGTTCTCCCTCGGCCTTGCCGCTGTTCTTCGGTGTCCCAAAGTCTGGAAAATAATAGTCAGGGGCATTGGCGTATTTGATCGCCAGCACCTCTTGGTCGTTAATGATCCGCGCGATATCGCCAACAACATGAAGCGCCTCGCCTGTGTTAATATCGATGACAAACCGGCCAGAGCAAAGCTGGAACGGCCCATAAGCTGAATATTGCGGGGGGCCAAGAGGCGGCGTTATCGCGAAAGCGGCCTGAGGTAAGATTGCTGCGCCTACGGAGATTGCCGCTATCATGGCATGCCAAATGGCCCTTTTTTGAGTCATGTTATAATCTTCCTAAGGCAAAAGATGCGTCGTCGCGACACACTCACTCTGCACCCACCGTTACCAGCCCCTGCCCCGCGACAAAGCGGAGGTCACATTTGCCAATCTCGCCGGGCAGCACACGTTCGAGGATTTTGACGTCGCTGTCATCACCAACAATCGCCGCATTGTCGAGCCGTACACGCATGAGGTCCACACCCATTACGCCGACCTTCACTATTTTCCCGTCTTTCAGCGTCGGCTGTGTCTGTTGGACGGAATAGATTTGGCGGTTGTGG
>JBEBKE010000162.1:0-5276 GCA_040079555.1 Sphingorhabdus sp.
CAACCCGCGATCCACGACCATTTGCTGTTCGGCCCAACCGCGCCTTGTCCATAACCAACCAGCTCGCGGCCTTCGGACTGGCGGTCATAGACGGCGATATAAAGGTCCGCTACTTGCCCAGCGGCATTGCGATAGCGGCCCAATAGCGTGTGGCTTGCGTCTGCAAAATGCGGTTTCCAGTCCAGTTGCGGGGCATAATCAACGCGTTGCCATCCTGCGACATCTGGCAATGCGATTTGCGCAGGCACTGGCGATGCAGCGGAGGCGACAAAGGCTGACCAACCGGCTGGAACGGCGGCAATGGCCAGAGACGTCACGACAGCAACTCTCGCAGTTAATGGCATCCAGACCGGCGCTTGCAACTTAACCGCATCCACCGCCGCCGCATCCGCCGCCTTGTCAAAAAAGGGCCAGCCAGCGGCCAGCACCACAGCAATCACCAGTCCAAAGAATATCCAGCCATAAAACACATGGTCGAAACTCGCAGCAAAATCGACGTTGCCGTGGTGCGCGATGGTGATTGTACCAAAGGCGCGCAGGCCGTTGGCGAGGATTGGAATGACCACACAAGCAGCCATAAAGGCGGCGCGCCTACCCCAGCTTTTGAAGCACAGGTTAGCAACCAGCGCGCCCAGCGCCACCATTGCGACGAGGAATTTCACGCCAGAACATGCCTCGGCCACGCGGAACAGAGCCGTCGGCGTGGAGATATAAATCCCCTCAATATGCGCAGGAATACCGCTGAGGCCGAGCAACCACATGCACATTTTGGCGGTAACGGTTTGCAGCGCGGGAACGAATTCTTCGCCAAAGGGGATCAGGAAAAAGCTGTAGAACAACGGGAACATGATGCCGCGCGCAACGTTAGGGCCGAGCAGCGTGGCGACTGCGCCTTGCAGCATCATCACCAGCCCGGCGTGTCGCGCGAGCGCCACACCCGCCGCATCACCCAACAGCCAACCGAACGCGCCAGCACCGACCCAGGCAAGCGCCGGAGCCCAAGCTTGCGGCGTGATTTTTGCAAGCTCTGATTTGCGCTGATCGACCAGCCACCAAATAATAGGTAGGATCAGCAAGCAGTGGTTAAACGTCGAACTGTTCCACCAGATCTCCGCCATGTCCGCCGCATCGCGCCAGAAAAGTACGAGGATAAGCGCGCTGGCGATGCCGAGGTGGGTCAGTGCAGCTTTCCAAATAGCTCCATTCTCTGCCACTTCGTCATTCCCGCGAAGGCGGGAATCCATCACCTGCGCGTCAGTCACGAAGCGACCGCACTTGTAACCGGCGGCTCCGGTGTTGGATTCCCGCCTTCGCGGGAATGACGAGTTTTGGTTGGCTGGAGTATTTTGTCAAGCGCCGCCAACTGACCATCCCAGCCATAATGGGCCGTGACATGCGCGCGCGCAGCCGCGCCAAGTTTCAGCCGCGCATCGGCATCAAACAGCAGCTCATTGACGATTTTTGCTTCGTCCGCGACCGACTTTGCAACGCGAAAATGCACTTTGTTTTTTGCATCGATGCCCTCGGCAGCCGCTTGTGAGACGACAACAGGCTTGGCCATCGCCATCGCCTCAAGCACCTTGTTCTGGATGCCGCGTGCGATGCGCAACGGCGCAACGACAACATCGGCACCAGCCAACCATGTCCGCACATCATCGACGGCCCCCGTAACTTGCACACCGGGCAAAGCGGACAGTGCTGACACCGCCTCGGTTGGATTGCGGCCTACGATGGCGAATGTGGTATCGGGATTTGCGGCGCGAATGAGGGGCAGTGCGTTGTGCGCGAAGTCAGAAACGGCCTCTATGTTGGGGCGATAATCCATCTGGCCGGTAAAGACGATCAACGGATCGGGAAACACCGGGTGCAGCTTTTTATACGATGCGGCTGGATCGTAAAACACTGTGTCGATGCCATTGCCGACGCCGAAGACATTGTCGGCACCACTGCGGCTTCGGAACAAAGCAGCTTCGGCTTCGCTGACGAACAGGCTGGCGTCGGCACGGCTTGCGACCTCCGCCTCAAACGCAGCTAGCTTTTTGCCCTCACGCGCATTGATCCAGCGCATGAAATTGCCGCCTTCACCCGCATAGCTTTCAAACTTCGCGCTATCGACATCGACGAAATCCATGATCAACCGGCCATCGAAATCCGCAGGTACATATTGCGCCATTTGCCCGGAAAAGACGAAGATGTGGCTGATCTTGCCACTCGCCAACCGTTCATCGACCCAATCCTGCATCGTCCGCGAACCGAAACTGGTCAGCGATACAGGCTTGTCCCGCGCCAGTGCCTCAATCCCCGCCAGCCATTGCGGCTTATCGCGCAACTCGGCGTGCAACGAGGCAAGCCCCGCGCGTTCACGTTTCGCAAAACCCATGTCGCGCGCATCATCGGCAAAGGCCCCGACATGCACCGGAGCCAGCGTTTTCAACTTTTTGAGGATATGAAACGAGCGGATTTTATCGCCGCGATCTGGCGGCCAAGGAACACGGTGTGCGAGAAAAAGTATTTCCTGCATCAGCCCAGTCCTTTAGCGATCCACGGCCCAATCAGATTGGCGATAGGAAGCGGCAATTTCTGCCACAGCGCAATTTTTGCCTTATATTTTGGACTGTTCGGGTTGACGTCGCGTGGCTCCGCGCCGTCCGCTGTGCGCACCGCATAAGATAAGGGCTGCGGCTCAAAACCCCAGTTTTTCTTGAACGCATAGGCACCCGATCCAACCTTTGACCGGCCGAAATCAAAGCTCGTGCAGCCGCGTTTCCGCGCGTGGTTCATCAGCGCATAATACATGATGTCGTTGGCACGCAGCGCGCGCGCCTCGTGCACACCGCCGCCCCAATAAGGCATCACTGCGCCGTTGTGGTATAGGCTTAGCACGCTGGCCACTGGCTTGTCATCCGACAGCACTGTCAAAATATCTGCATCCTCGCCAAAGGCGCGCAACACCTGCGCCATCAACGCCTTGGGAAAAACCGGTGTGCCTAAATTGCGCACGCTTTCCGAATAGACGGCATAGTGCCAGTCGAGATCACGCGGACCATTGCCGGTTTCGATGACCAAGCCCTTGTCCAAACCCTTACGGACCTCGGCACGCTGCTTGCGCGGAATGGCAAGCAGTTCGGCTTCGTCATTGGCGGTCAAGGGCCGCGCGAAATTGGCGTGGGCATCGCTTTTGATGATCCAGCCACTTTCCGGCAACGCCCCGCCGCGTAGCTCGACCGATGGGCATTTGTTGGATTGCGCCAAGTTCCAAAACGCATCAGCCAGTCGTTCCGCAACGGCTTGGCTGTTGGCCAAAATCCCGCCACCAACGGCAAAGCCAGAGGACACCAAAGCGCGCCCGAACAACGGTGAACCAACGGCATGCGCAGGGACCATGCCTTCAATCGCGCCCGATGATGTTTCCGCGATCAGGCAGAACGCCTTTTGTCCTGTTCCCGCCGCGACACCGTTCAGCCAAGCCGTCCGGTGGAACGGCGTTGAGTCTGGGTGCGTCGCGACAAAAGCGTCAATGCGTGCGCATTCATCCGCTTCAGAAAGCTGCGCCTGCCGCACGACAGCGCGCTGGTGAATCAAAGGCGCGTTCATGCCAATCGCGCCCGCTCGCTTTCGACAATCACGTCAAGGCGATCCCATTTGAAATCACCAATCAGCCGCTCCAGCTTTGGCGCCATCGCCTTTAGCTTTGTATAATGCCGCAGCTTCGATTTAACCGGCGCGTTCGCCACGCGCGGTTGGCCCGGATCGATTTCCCACGGATGGAAATAGATGATCGCCGGGCGTTCTGCCACGTTGTTCACCTGCCGGATTGCCCAGCGCGAAAACGCATAAGGCAGCAGCCGGAAAAAACCCCCGCCACCCGCCGCCAATCGCCGTCCAGCGAACTCCGCTGTGGTCACTGGAATTTCGATCAAGTCCGATCCCGCAACCGGCTTAAAGGCAAAGCGCGGTGCCTCTGCCCAACCATAATGGTCGTGCTTCACTGGCGCGACGCTGGACGAATAGACATAGCCTTGTTCAGCGAGCACTTCATGCGCCCAGGGTGTACGCTGATCGATGGAAAAACTCGGCGCGCGATAGCCAGTGACTTTCGCGCCGCTGGCATCCTCGATAATCTTGCGCGCACGATCAATGTCGGCAGCGAATTTCTCGCGGCCCAAGGTGAACACGCGGTCGTGTTCAGAGCCATGATTGGCCAGTTCATGCCCCGCATCACCGACGCGGCGCATCAGATGCGGATAGCGTTCCGCCACCCAACCAAGCGTGAAAAACGTCGCTTTGATCCCGTGGTTGCCAAACATTTCCAGTAAAGCATCGGTGTTGCGTTCCACCCGGCATTCGAGCGCAGCCCAGTTATCCCGAGAAATGACATTCTCGAAAGCACCGACGTGGAACCAGTCCTCAACATCAACTGAAAGCGCGTTGCGCACCAAAACACCCCTTTTTGGTCGAATTAAGCAGCGCGGATATTCCGGATTTCACCTGCTAGCGACTGGTTGTCCTTTTCGACCCAATCGATCACCAACGCAAGCACGCGGCGCAGATCAGCATCCTGTTCCGCTACGCGCGTCTCCAGCCGTTCGACCCGTGCGTGTAGCGCATTCATCGTTTCAGCGTCCGCGGCGTTGGCAACCGGTTCTGCACTTGTTGGCGCAGATAGAGAAATGACCGACGCAGAAGGCAATTCCAAAACGTCATCGTCAACCACGACCGCTTCTTCTTCAAGCTCCATGACTTCAGGCTCGGCCAGCTCTTCAATCGCTTCTTCAACCACAGGCAGCGGCTCGGAAACTTCACCATGCGCAGACAAAGGCGCTTCATACTCAAACGGCTTGCCTGCCATGTCGGCGATGACCGCCGTCACCAATCCGCCATCCAGCGTATCGAGCTGCTCAACAGCGCCCATCAACAGTGTCCGGTTCATCAAAGCATTGATTTTACGCGGAACACCGCCAGTTTCATCAAAGATCGCTTCATAAGCATCTTCGGTCAATTGCGGGCGACCAGTCCATCCGGCGCGCTGCATCCGGTGCATAATATAGGGCTCAACTTCGTCGGCATCCATCGCGTCAAGGTGATGCGTGGCGATGACGCGTTGGCGCAGCTGCTCCAATGACGGCGACGATTGAACCAGATCGCGGAACTCGGGCTGACCCAGCAAGAATATCTGCAACAAGGCCGACGAACCCAACTGGAAGTTGGACAGCATCCGCAATTCTTCCAACGCATCGACTGCCAGATTTTGCGCTTCATCGACGACCAGCAAACAG
>JBEBKE010000163.1:0-5167 GCA_040079555.1 Sphingorhabdus sp.
ACAAAATGCGCCTTTTCCGCCAGCGTGACGCCGCCCTCGATTTCCAAAACACGCAGTGTCGCAATCGCATTGGCCATGATCGCGGGTTGCGCATTTTCGGTCAGTAACAGCGCATCGTCCGGTCCATCGCACATCATCTTGAACAGATTTTGCCCCAGCGCATCGTCGACTTCCTGAAACACTGCGCGGGCAACCACGCTTGCCTCGGCCAGGGCTTTGCCCATGCCAACGGCTTGGCTGCCCTGCCCCGGAAATATGAATGCGCGCATGTGTGTCCCCTAACTCAAGCCAAGATGCCGAACGGCACGACCTTATTATCAATGTCATGGCCGATATCGGCGCGCCCCAAAAATTCAATGCCATTTTTCGCGCACCAGCGTTTTGTAATCTGCAACGCACTCTCGCCAAAGGGTCGATCATTTTCCGGAATATCGGAGACACGCCCAAGCCGCAGCCCAGAAACGCCAACGCCTTGTAAAGCCGTCGTAATGTTGAACATCGCCCGATCAAAGGCATACAGATATTCGCTGACCTCCTCGATCAAAACCACATGGCCTTTTAGGTTGGGCATCAGCGGGGTGCCGATCATCATCGCCAAGGTCAGTGCGTTGAATGCGACGTGAGCATCACCGCGATTTAAGTTTTTAGCCAAAGCTTTAGGATTGCCTTTGACCAGCCAGTCTAACGCTCTGACGACAGCCGCATCGCCGCCATCGCGGCGAATATCGCCGGGCATGGGGCCATGGACTGGCCATCCGATTCCCGCAGCATAGAGTGCGCCGAGCAGATTGCCCTGGTCGCTATAGCCCATATAGCTTTTGGTCTTGGCCGGTGCTTTTAAGTGTCCAATCGCGTCCTGCGCAATCCGGCAAGAGCCATAGCCGCCGCGCACGAACCAGATTGCATCGAACGCTGGATCATTGGCCATCGCGACGAAAGCCTCCAGCCGCTTGGTGTCCGTTCCCGCAAAATGACCTTTTTCGATGAAGCATTGTTTATGGAACACCAATTCGGCATCGGGATGATGCAGCGCCGAAAGCGCAATCACCTTGTCCGCATCCTCACGCGTAAAGGGGGTGGCTGGTGCGCAAATTCCGATCTTCATTGCTTCCCGCCCCGTTGCCAATTGCCAAACATCGATCAAGGCAATAGCGGGGGCGAATGGCAAATACCAAATCCTATTTCTTTTGCGGCATCGGTGGCTCCGGAATGCTGCCCTTGGCCAATATCGTGCGTGACGGAGGAGCAGCTGTTGCGGGATCCGACCGTGCGCTGGATCAAGGGCGGCTGGCGCCCAAATTCGAATGGCTAAAGAGCCTTGGCATCGACCTGTTTGCGCAAGACGGCAGCGGGCTGACCAGCGGCGCGCAAGTCTTGATCGCCTCTGCCGCTGTCGAGGACAGCGTACCCGACGTTGCAAAAGCACTGGAACTGGGCTGTGCGCGCATGACACGCGCCGAATTGCTGGCGGAACTGTTTAACGCCGCAAAGCGTTCGGTCGCCATCGGCGGTACTAGCGGCAAATCGACGGTCACCGGCATGATCGGCTGGATCTTGACCGACGCGGCGCTTGATCCGACGATCATGAATGGCGGCGTGATGAAGAACTTCGTCTCCGCCGACGCGCCATTTGCCAGCGCGCGCGTTGGACGCGGCGATGTGTTTGTGTCGGAAGTTGACGAAAGCGACGGATCGATTGCCTTGTTTCAGCCAGAGGTCGCGGTGCTGAATAATGTCAGCCTCGATCACAAGTCGCTGGATGAATTGCGGCAGCTGTTTGGTGATTTCGCCCGCAAAGCCAAACACGCCATCTGGAATGCCGACGACCTAGAAACGGTCGCGCTGATCGCACCTTTGGGCCTAAACGGCGCAACCAGTTTCGGCTTCACTGACCGCGCCGATTTCCGGGCCACCGACATTGTCGAAATGCCCTTGGGCAGCCATTTCACGCTTATGGTCAAAGGCGAAAGCTGGCCGGTCACCCTGCAAGTGCCGGGGCGGCATAATATCGCCAACGCCCTAGCGGCGATCGCGGCGGTCGCCGCTTTGGACGTGCCTGTGGCGCAAGCCATTCACGGCGTGGAACGCTTTGCAGGCCTCGCCCGCAGGTTCGACATTGTCGGCATCGCTGGCGGCATTACTGTGATCGACGATTTCGGGCACAATCCCGATAAAACCGCCGCAACGCTGGCTACACTAAAGGCATTCCCCGGCCGGATCATCGCATTCTTTCAACCGCATGGCTATGGCCCAATCCGCGTGATGGGCAATGAATTGGCCGCCGTGTTCGCAAAGCATCTGGGCCGCGACGATTATCTGATCCTGTGCGATCCAGTTTATTTCGGTGGAACGGTGGACCGCAGCCAAGGCAGTCCGATCATTACCGATGCCGTCGTCGCCGCTGGTCGCCACGCCGAACATATCCCCTCACGCGAAGATTGCGCCGACCGGATTGTCGAATTAGCGCAAAGCGGCGACCGGATCGTCATCATGGGCGCGCGCGACGATACGCTGAGCGCCTTTGCCGCTGATATCTTGGCGCGGCTGGTAAAATCGAGTGTGTGAATTTTGGGGTTTGTCTTGAACCTGCAACAGACCTTTGCCAAGGTTGTCGGATGATCAGAAAAATCTCTTTGTTCGTCGCAGTTTTTGCGCTTTCAGGCTGTGCAACCAGTCAGATGTCACGCGACATAGCTGCGGAACCTGTCAATGTCCGGGTAATCGGATTGAACGACTTCCACGGCAATCTCGATCCGCCCAAACAGTCCGCTGAAGCTATCAACGCCAAGGGAGAGAAAGTCTGGTTGCCTTCGGGCGGCGTTGCTTATCTTGGCTCTGCCATCGACTCTCTGCGCGCCGATGCCCCCAACAATGTCGTGGTTGCCGCGGGCGATTTGATCGGTGCGTCGCCGCTCTCCTCGTCGCTGTTCCTCGATGAGCCTTCGATCATCGCGCTGAACATGATCGGCCTAGAGTTTAACGCGCTGGGCAATCATGAATTTGATCGAGGCATCGCCGAGTTGAAACGCATTCAGTCGGGCGGCTGCGAACAGCACACACTTGCCGTTCCCTGTCGCATCGACAATCCTTTTCCGGGTGCCAAGTTTAAGCAGCTGGCCGCCAACACCATTACCGAGAATGGCGGCACACTGTTTCCCGCCACCGCGTTGAAAAGTTTTGGAACCGGAAAATCAAAGGTCACCATCGGCTTTATCGGGATGACGTTGAAGGGCACCTCAAATCTGGTATCCGCAGGGCGGATCGCCGGAATAAAATTTGCGACCGAAGTCGATACCGCAAACGCATTGGTGCCAAAGCTGAAAGCGGCTGGAGCCGACGCTATCATTGTTCTGATCCATGAAGGGCTGTTTACCAAGACAAGCCACAGCGACCCTCAATGCACCGGTGTTTCAGGCGATTTGATGCCGATTATTGATGGTCTGGATCCCGCAGTCGATGTGGTAATTTCCGGCCACACCCATTGGGCCTATACCTGCGATTACGCGAACATTAATCCTGCTCGCCCGGTTCTTGTCACAAGTGCTGGTGTGCGCGGCCAATATGTGTCTGCGATTGATCTGAAAATCGATCCCGTTGCAAACAAGGTCGTCGCAAAATCAGCGCGCAATGTTGTGGTGCAAAGCGAAGCTTACACCCGTGCCCGCGGAACCGTTGCGATTAACACCGAGTTTCCTGCTTTTTCACCCCGCGCAGATCTGGCCGAATTGGCCAAGCGTTATGCCGATGCTGCGAAAAAAGAAGAATCACGTATCATCGGCACGTTGGCTGGGCCAGCGACACGGGACAATAACCCAGCGGGTGAAAGTGTGCTGGGCAATCTGATTGCGGACGCGCAGTTGGCGGCAACCAAAGACCCCTCAATGGGTGGGGCGCAAATCGCGTTTATGAACCCCGACGGATTGCGCGCTGACGTCAATCCCAATCCCGATGGCAGCGTTACATTTGGCTCGATCTTCGCCGCCCAGCCTTTTTCCAATCAACTCGTTGTCAAAACCTTCACCGGGCAACAACTGCGTGCTGTTCTGGAACAGCAGTTCATAAACGCGAATTGGACAAGGGTGTTGTCGGCATCGGAAGGATTCCGGTTTTCCTATGATATGAACCTGCCTGTCGGACAACGCATTTTGGCCATGTCACTAAATGGCGTCGCGATACGCGACGATCAGAATTACCGTGTCGCAATCAGCGATTTCCTTTCCACAGGCGGTGATCTGTTCTCGGTCTTCGTCAATGGTACCGATGCGGCTATTGGACCGCAAGATATTGACGCAATGATCGCTTGGCTTTCGCGCGGCGGGGTGACGGCTTTGCCAAAGCTTGACCGGGTCGAAAACCAGACCCGGTAATTACAACGTACCCATCGCAGCCACAATTTGCCGACCATCATCGGCAAAAGCCGCCAACTCGATACCCTTTTCAGTCGCGCGCATGGCTAGGTGCAGCGGCTCGCCGCAAATCGCTGGCGATGTTCCGCGAAATGCAAAAGTTGTCAGGCAGTTGTCGCCAAGTTCTCGCTGCGCCAAATCAAGCAACAGCGTCGCGGTCAATGGTCCATGAACAACAAGCCCTCGATAGCGTTCTTCGTTTTGTGCATAGGGCAGATCATAATGGATGCGGTGGCTGTTAAATGTCAGCGCAGAATAGCGGAACAGCATCGGCTCGCTGGGCGTTAGCTCGCGGTGTGCATCCCAATCGGCAGGCGCGAAACTCCCTCCGCCCAACTCTGGCGGCGATAACGGCGTATCCGCCGGCGCAGCGGCGCGATAAACAAGCGACTGAGTCTCGCGAACCGCAATGCCATTCGGCCCCTTTGTTTCGTGCGCAACATCGACGAAAACCAACTGACCAGAGCCTCCATTTTTTTCCGTCACCGATGCAATTTTCGACGTCCGCTGAACCGTATCGCCAACGCGCAACGGCATCAGAAACTCGACTTTGCTCGACGCCCACATCCGGCGGGGCAAAGGCACGGGCGGCATAAAGCTATCGGGGCTTTCATTGCGCAGCGGGTGGCCGTCCGCGCCTAAATGGCTCGTCGGTGCATCGGGGAGGCACAAGGCCCAGTGATAAGCTTGCGGCACTGCGCCGTCGGCAGGCGCTGCCCGGTCTAGCATCGCCAACCATCGCCCAAATGCGGCAGGATCGA
>JBEBKE010000164.1:0-5153 GCA_040079555.1 Sphingorhabdus sp.
GCCTACGCGACCGCGTCAAAATCTTGGGGCTAATCCCCGACCTGATCAAACGCTTAGACGAAAGCCTGCCCCGCAAAGGCGGCGCGCCCCCTGCCCCGCCCCTGCCAGAGATACCACTGATCTGGGATAAGCACGAAGGCAGCGGGTGGTGGAAATATGCCGGCGTCGCGTTGGTTGCTGCGGTCGCTGGTGCTGCTGGGATGAATTGGTTAGGATAGTCTAATGACCGAAAAACGCATCCTCCTGATCGTCAGCGGCGGCATCGCTGCTTACAAGTCGCTGGAACTCGTTCGCCTTATCAAACGCCAAGGCATTGCTGTCCGCGCCGTCATGACCAAAAGCGCGGCGGAGTTTGTCACGCCTCTGTCGCTCGGTGTGATGACTGAGGATCAGGTTTATGGCGATATGTTCGACTTGAAAGAAGAACGTGAGATCGGGCATATTCAGCTGAGCCGTCAGGCCGATTTGGTGGTTATATGCCCCGCCACCGCCAACATCATGGCGAAAATGGCGGCGGGGATAGCGGACGATCTGGCGACGACGATCTTGCTGGCGACCGACAAGCCTGTGCTCGCTGTGCCGGCGATGAATGTGCGGATGTGGAACCATCCGGCGACACAGCGCAATCTGGCGCAGTTGCGCGCCGATGGCATTACCGTGATGGAGCCTGATGAAGGAGCGATGGCGTGCGGCGAATTTGGCCCGGGCCGCTTGCCAGAGCCGCCCGATGTTGCAGCGCGGATTTGCGCGATGCTCGACCATCCGTTTGATGCGGCGTTGACCAGTGGTCATGCGCCATCGACGAAAGCGGCAGCACCGCTTGTCGCACAGCCCGATTTCGCCGAAGTCACCCATCGCCCGCTTTATGGCAAGCGCGTGCTGGTCACGGCGGGGCCAACCTATGAAGCAATCGACCCTGTCCGCTACATCGCCAATCGCTCGTCAGGGCGGCAGGGCTTTGCGATTGCGCAGGCCGCCGCAGAAATGGGTGCAGATGTGACTTTGATCGCTGGCCCCGTGCATTTGGTGACGCCGCCCGGGGTGATCCGCATCGATGTGGAAAGCGCCGCAGAAATGCTGGCCGAGGTTGAGAAAGCCCTACCCGCCGATGTCGCCATAATGGTCGCAGCCGTCGCCGACTGGCGCGCGGCGGATGTGCCAGAGCAAAAGATCAAAAAAGACGGTTCGGCTATACCGCCCCTGATGCTCGCTGAAAACGCAGACATCCTCGCGACGCTCGCCAAGCATCCACAGCGTCCAAAGTTACTGATCGGCTTTGCGGCCGAAACTGAAAAGCTGATCGAACATGCGCAGGCCAAGCTTGCCAAAAAAGGCTGTGACTGGATTGTGGCAAATGATGTGTCGGGCGACGTGATGGGTGGTGCGAACAATGCGTTCCACATCGTCACCAAAGACGGCGTCGAAAGCTGGCCTGACAGCCCCAAAGACGTGATCGCCCGCAAATTGATGGAGAAGATTTCCGATGCCGTCTGAACCCGTTTCGGTGCAAGTCAAACGCCTGAACAATGGCGCGGGCTTGCCCATGCCCACTTACGCAAGCGACGGCGCGGCGGGAATGGACGTCTGCGCAGCCGAAGGCCTGACGCTGAAAGTCGGCAAGCGGCACGCGGTCGCGACGGGATTGGCCTTTGCCATTCCGCACGGCTTTGAAGTGCAGGTCCGCCCGCGTTCTGGCCTTGCATTGAAACATGGCATCACGTGTTTGAATACCCCCGGCACCATCGACAGCGACTATCGCGGCGAAGTGAAAGTCATCCTCGCCAATCTGGGCGACGAGGATTTCGTCATCCAGCGCGGCGACCGGATTGCGCAGTTGGTGGTGGCGGCGGTGACGCATGCAGCGATGATTGAGGTCGAGACGCTGGATGATACTGCGCGCGGGGCCGGTGGTTTTGGTTCGACTGGGGTATGAGCCTCAGCGACAGCCAACTAGACCGCTACGCCCGCCACATTGTGCTGCGCGACATTGGCGGTTCCGGGCAGGCGAAACTGCTGGACAGCCATGTGCTTTTGGTCGGCGCGGGCGGCATTGGCTGTCCGGCAGTCCAGTATCTTGCGGCAGCAGGAGTTGGGACGATCAGCGTCGTTGATGATGACGTCGTCAGCCTGTCCAACCTGCAACGGCAAGTGTTGTACAGCGAAGCACAGATAGGGATAGCCAAGGTTGCGGCGGCGGCAGAGGCTGTGGCGAAACTCAACCCAGACGTTCAGTTTCATGCGTTGAAACAGCGTATTATAGCGGATACTTCTCCCGAAATCCTGAGCAGCGTCGATGTCGTTATCGACGGCAGCGACAATTTCCACACCCGTTTGATCGTCAACGACCTTTGTATAGCTGCACACGTCCCCTTGGTCAGTTCTGCCATCGGCCAGTTCCACGGCCAGATCGGAACCTTCACCGGATGGCTGCCCGATGCGCCCTGCTATCGCTGCTTCGTTGGCGATGCGCATGACCCCGATGATTGCGACGATTGCGCAACGCACGGCGTTCTCGGCGCGATGTGCGGCCTAATGGGCAGCTTTGCAGCGATGGAGGCAATCCGCTGGCTCACCGGATTTGGCGACGATGCCAAAGGTAAGCTACACATTTTCGACGGGCTAAAACCGGCAATGCGGACTATTACTCTGCCGAAAGATTCGGAGTGTTCGAGTTGCGGCGGTGTGCGCAAGGCGCCTTAGAATTAGCTCGCACGAAGACACGAAGGCACAAAGACACGTGCTGGCAACTCCCCTCCTTTGTGACTTCGTGTCTTCGTGAGAGCTCATAAAAGCCTGCGGCGCAGCTAGCCCTCCAAAATCTCCTCCACCCAATCGGGCACCAATTCGGTCGCCGCGCCATGCCGCGCTTCATCGAACCAGTGCGTCCCTTGTGACGGCTCAAGATTAAGCTCCAACGTCTTCACGCCCTGGCCCCGCGCGTCCCTCACAAAGCCTGCTGCGGGATAAACAGCACCCGACGTGCCGATACTAACGAACAAATCCGCCGTCCGGATCGCGGCGTAAATCTCTGGCATCTGATAGGGCATCTCGCCGAACCAGACGACGTCAGGGCGCAGTTCGGGCGCGCCACATATCGGGCAAGGCGGACGCTCCGCCATCGTGCTGCGCCAGTCACTGCGGATTTCGCACGCTTGGCACAGTGCTTTCAAATGCTCGCCGTGCATATGGATCAACCGCTCTGTGCCCGCGCGCTCGTGCAGGTCATCGACATTTTGCGTCACGATCAACAGATTGCGGCCATCACCGCGCCATTCGCGATCAAGCTGCGCCAGTGCATGATGCGCGGCATTGGGTTCGACCTGCTGAATCCGCTCGCGCCGCATGTCGTAGAACCGCAGCACCAGATCGGGATCGCGGGCAAACGCCTCTGGCGTCGCGACATCCTCGACCTTGTGTTGCTCCCACAAGCCCCCCGCCGACCGAAAGGTATCGATGCCGCTTTCCGCGCTAATCCCCGCGCCGGTTAGGATTACGATGTTTTTGTATTTACCCACTTGATTAGCCTTCGTCGTCACCTTGAACTTGTTTCAGGGTCCATTTCACCGCATATAGCATTGGTCTAGGCTGACAAATGGATGCTGAAACAAGTTCAGCATGACGGAGTTTTGGAATGGCAGCAATCGGTATCATCGGCAGCAAAGGGCGCATGGGTCAGGCACTCGTCGACGCCATAAAGGAAGCGGGGCTCGAACATGCGGGCGGCGTTGATAAAGGCGACGATATTACGGCGCTGATCGCTGCATCCGACGTCCTCGTCGATTTCTCCTCGCCCCACGCGTTGGAGGCAACGCTTGACGCCTGCATCGCGGCAAAAAAACCCATCGTCATCGGCACAACCGGCCTAGAAGAGCGTCACCATTACTTGATCGACGATGCCGCCGCCGACATCGCCATATTGCAGACGGGCAACACGTCTTTGGGCGTCACCATGCTGGCCGCTTTGGTGAATGAGGCAGCATCGCGGCTTGGCCCTGACTGGGATATCGAAATCGTCGAAATGCACCACCGGATGAAAGTCGACGCGCCTTCGGGAACGGCGATGTTGCTTGGCGAGGCAGCGGCAAAGGGCCGTCACATAGACCTTGCCGCCAATAGCGAACGGGGTCGCGACGGTATAACCGGCGTACGCAAGGCAGGAGCCATCGGCTTTGCCTCGCTGCGCGGCGGCACAGTTGCGGGCGATCACAGTGTGATTTTCGCCAGCGATGAAGAAAGCATCACGATTTCGCACCGCGCCGAAAATAGAGCAATTTTTGCACGCGGCGCGGTGAAGGCGGCAAGCTGGCTATCGGCGCAAAAGCCGGGACGTTACGGCATGCCCGATGTGTTGGGGCTCTAAAGCCCGACGAACGCAGCAATGCTGTTGCAAATTTGCACCAATTACCAACTATTTTGGCGCAAATCCGGCGAAACCAAAGCAATAATTTGCTGGACGTCGCTCGCGTGGCTATCAGTGTTACAACTCCAATACGAGAACGTTCTCGGCCGTGGAGAATAAATCACAGGAAGTCCGAAACGGACCCGAACACACCCAAGCTAGAGAGGCTTTTATGAAAATCGCGAAAACCGTAATTCGGTCGGCTATGTTGTCGACAATCAGCATCGCATCGCTCGGCCTAGGCACAGTTGCCTATGCGCAGGACGAAGCTGCTGCGGATGAAGAATCCGCAAACCCGTACGAAGAAGAAATCATCGTCACCGCGACAAAGCGTGAGCAGACGTTGCAGGACGTGCCAGTTGCTGTTTCGGTAACCACCGCCGCCGCGATTGAGCGTGCCCAGGTCCGCGATCTTAAAGATCTTCAAACACTTGTTCCGTCGTTGCGCGTCAGCCAGCTGCAAAGCTCGGCATCGACTGATTTCATCATCCGTGGTTTCGGCAATGGTTCGAACAACCCCGGCATCGAAGGTTCGGTCGGCGTATTCATCGACGGCGTGTATCGTTCGCGTTCGGCATCGGCGATCAGCGATCTTCCCAATTTGCAGCGCGTCGAAGTGTTGCGCGGTCCGCAATCGACTTTGTTTGGTAAAAATGCGTCGGCTGGCGTTATCTCCATCGTCACAGCGGAACCCCGCTATGAATTCGGCGGTTCTGCTGAAATCAGCTATGGCAATTACAACGCCATCGTCGCC
>JBEBKE010000165.1:0-5139 GCA_040079555.1 Sphingorhabdus sp.
CAGTCCACGGCGCTACGCTTGGGACAGTCCCCTAGCATTACTTACGCTAGTGCCGATCCTGCGTTACTTCCTCTTCGCGACCAGCAATTGGTCAATCAGGCGCATAGGCCCCGATCCAGCCTTCGCCGCTTTGATCGCATCGGTCAGCACGTCTTTGCTGTAGCCCACACCGTTCACCGCAATCAGCTTCGCGCCATTGACGATGCCAGCCCTAAACGCCGGACTGTTCCATAAAACCGAGCTCACCTTAGCCTCTTTATCAATCACCAGCCCCAAGGAATGGGTAAGGTCGAAATTCGATCCTTCCTTCATCCGCTCCTTGTCGAAAACATTGGGCTCTTCTTTCCAAACCAGCCGATAGCCGCCCTTTTGAATGCCAGCCAAGGGCGCAGGTTGCCCCGGTTGGCGCATCCGTTCGTCGAGGAATTTGCCCCAGTCATAGGGCTGCACCTTGTTCAGTTCAGCCACGACAGTGTCAAAAGTATAAGTCTGCACTCCCCAATCGCCATCGCGAATGCCAAAGAAATTACGGGCAAAATCATCCAGAGAGCGTTTGCCTTTCGACAATTGCCGGATGGTCATGTCAACATCGAGCCAGACCAAAGCGCCTTCGTTGTAATAATCCTCCGGCCGGGCCCAGCTGCTATTCGGCTTTGGCTTGCGCGCGGCAAAGATTGGATCGTGCGTAGTGTCCTCAACCGACCGCCATTCGCGGCCCGCTTGCTCGCTATAATAGCCCGCATGTTTGGCCACTTCGCCCAGCAGCATTTCGGGCGTTTGCATGCCAGACCGGCCCGCCAACACCAGATCCCAGTAACTCGTCTGCCCCTCATAAACCCACAACAGATTATCGCGCATCGGCGTGCTGTAGTTCGGCGTCCACATTGTTGCGGGACGGCGGAACTTGCCGTTCCAGCTATGCGTCAGTTCATGCGGCAACAAGCCCCGCTCGCTGCCGTTGTCGGCCCATTCGGCGAAATAGTCCGTCTCGCGGCTATTCTCAGAACTGCGATGATGCTCCAAGCCGATGCCGCCCATTTTCTCGGTCAGTGCGAGCAGAAATTCATACCGGTCGAAATGTTTCGATCCGAACAACAACACCGCTTCGTCCACTAACGCTTTATGTGCTGCAATCTGTTCAGGCTTTGCCTCTAAAAACTTCGCGGCATCGGCCCAGACATTCAACGTGACGTTATTGCCCAAATCCCATTTGCGGTAATGCCTGCCAGCGAACATCGGGCTGTCGATGAAGGTTTCATAATCGGTTTCGGCATAATCGATGCGGTTGCCGCTGACTTGCGCACCGTCCAGCGCCGCAACGCCCGTCCAGCCCTCTGGCAAGATAATTGAGGGACGCAGGCGGATTTGGCGGGTGAAATGGCCAGCGGGGTAAAGCGAAACCTGTTCCCACTGCACATTCAGCATTTCCGGCGTCACGACAATGCGGCCCTCACTATCGCGCACGGGCGACAGGAACTGATAGCTGGCGTCCAGCATCTTGGCACCTTCGGGGATGTTGAGGTGAAAGGCATAAACCTGCGTCGGGTCCCGCTCCCATGCCACCGGTTGTCCGTTTGCTGTAAATTTCAGCCCAGCCAGTTCTGCGAGCGCACCGCGCGGGCCGTGTTTGCCGGGCAGCCATTGCGGATAGAGCAAGGTCAGCCGCTTGCCCGGCTCGACCGGAATGCTTTGCCGCACGTTGAATATCGCGCGTTCGATGTCAGTGGCATCAACCTCCAGCGTCATCGCACCCGGTGCATAATGCGCATCGACAGGCTCCGGCACAGTGTCGGAAATCGCCACCGGTTGCGGGCGGCTGTTCTGCGCTGTGGCGGGGGAGACAAGGGCGAGCGCCGCGATGGCGGCGAGTGTGAGGCGTTGCGACATAATCAATGTGTGCCGCGCAATTTTCGATGCGTCTAGTCTTAATCCTCCCCGAGCTTGTCTCGGGGAGGTGGCATCAGCCGTAGCCTTGGCGGAGGCGGAAGCTGATGACGGAGGGGCGGCGCTCGCAAGAGCGCCAGCTGCGCTGGCGGCCCCTCCACCATCCTACGGATGGTCCCCCTCCCCGAGACAAGCTCGGGGAGGATTTAAGGTTATTCCCCACCCCCAAAAAACCCGCTAGGGCCAGCCGCATCATGGCGAAGATACAGACCCCCCAAGCAGTGCGCGGCACGCAAGATATGTTCGGCGAAACCGAGGAGCGGTTTGCGTATGTCGTCGCGACGTTTGAACGCGTGCGGCGGCTATACGGGTTTAAGGGCCTGCAACTGCCGGTGATTGAACCGACCGCTGTGTTTGCCCGCAGCCTTGGCGAGGCTACCGATGTGGTGTCGAAAGAAATGTACACCTTCGATGATCGCGGCGGCGATAGTATCACTTTGCGGCCCGAATTCACCGCCGGAATTGCGCGCGCTTACCTGACCAATGGTTGGCAGCAGCACGCGCCGATGAAGGTAACCACGCACGGACCTTTGTTCCGGTACGAACGCCCGCAAAAGGGCCGCTATCGCCAGTTTCACCAGATTGATGCCGAGATTATCGGCGCTGCGGAACCGCAGGCCGATGTTGAACTGTTGGTGATGGCGGATCAGTTGCTGCACGATCTGGGTATCCAAGACGGCGTGACACTGGAGCTAAACACGCTGGGCGATGTCGCCAGCCGCGATGCGTGGCGGGCGGCCTTGATCGAATACTTCAACGACCACAAAGATGCGTTGTCCAAGGACAGTCTGGCGCGACTGGAGAAAAACCCGCTGCGCATCCTCGATAGCAAAGACGAAGGCGATCGCGCCATTTGCCAATCCGCCCCGTTGATCGACGCCTATCTCAGCGGAGAGGGCCAAGATTTCTTTGGCGCTGTCACCGCCGGGTTGGATGCAGCCGGCGTCGCGTGGACCCGCAACGCGAAACTGGTGCGCGGCCTAGATTACTACCGCCACACCGCGTTCGAATTCACCACCGACCGGCTGGGCGCGCAAGGCACTGTGCTGGGCGGCGGTCGCTATGACGGGTTGATCGAGAATTTGGGTGGGGCTGCTACGCCAGCCGTCGGCTGGGCTGCCGGGATTGAGCGGTTGGCGATGTTGGTTGAGATGCCGTTCGTGAAAGGCATTATTTCGATTGTGCCAGACGCACCCGAGGTTGAGAATAAAGCACAACGCGTTGCGTATCAATTGCGATCAAATGGCATACCGACTGTCGTGGCATATCGCGGCAATGCGAAACGCCGGGTAGAACTTGCCAGAAAGCAAGGCCATGATGGCGCGCTGTTTGTTCGCGCAGTCGATCATGAAAAGGGCGAATTTCATCTGCAATATTTCGTTGAAGATTCCAGAGATAAGGCCGTCTTGCGTTCAGCATTATCCGCTGCCCTCGGCATTCAGCTGTAATGAACATATCCCCCCAACGTATCGGCCAGATCGAGGCGCGGTTTGCTGAGCTTGAGGCGCGGATGGCTTCGGGGACGATGGTCGGCGACGCCTTTGTCACCGCGTCCAAAGAATATGCCGAGATCGAACCTGTCGCCAAAATGGCCGCCGAGGTCCGCCGTCTGCGCGCCGAGATGGAGACGCTCGATGCGATGGCGAAGGACCCGTCCGCCGATGCTGAACTGCGCGACATGGCAGTCGAGGAATTGCTCGACGTGGCGCATGACAAGCAAGTCGCAGAACATGATCTGGCGATCTTGCTGCTGCCCAAAGACGTGGCCGACGAACGCAGCGCGATGCTGGAAATCCGCGCCGGCACTGGCGGCGATGAAGCAGCGCTGTTCGCAGGCGACCTGTTCCGCATGTACGAACGCTATGCGCAATCGCAGGGCTGGAAAGTCGAAGCGATTTCGATGAGCGCGTCGGACGTTGGCGGCTTCAAGGAAGTTGTCGCGTCGGTCAGCGGCGCAGGCGTGTTTGCGCGGTTGAAGTTTGAAAGCGGCGTCCACCGCGTGCAGCGGGTTCCCGTCACCGAGTCCGGCGGACGCATCCACACCAGCGCGGCGACCGTCGCGGTGCTGCCCGAACCCACCGAAGTCGATGTCCATATCGAAGACCGAGACCTGAAAATCGATGTCTATCGCGCATCAGGTGCAGGCGGGCAACATGTGAACACCACCGATTCCGCCGTGCGCATCACCCATGCGCCCACCGGTATCGTCGTCACTTGCCAAGACGGTCGCAGCCAACACAAGAACAAGGAAAAGGCGATGCAAGTCCTGCGCGCCCGCATTTACGAAAAACAGCGCGACGAACTAGACGGCGCCGAGGCCGAAGCGCGCAAAGCAATGGTGGGGAGCGGCGACCGCAGCGAACGCATCCGCACCTATAACTTTCCCCAAGGCCGCGTGACGGACCACCGGATCAACCTGACGCTGCATAAGCTGCCAGAGATACTGGAAGGCACTGGGCTGGCGGAGATGATCAACGCATTGATTAGCGAGGATCAGGCGGAGCGGTTGGCGGGGTTGTCTGCATGAATCCTCTCCAGTGGGAGAGGATATGAAGCCTTATGAGCGAACGCGAATTAGGCGAAGTTGGTGAGGGGTTGTGGGCTATCGAGGGGACACAACCCCTCACCCAGCTTCGACTAACCACCTACGCCACGGCTCCGGCGGTAAGTCTGCGCAACCCTCTCCCATTGGAGAGGGTTTAGAGAACCAACCCCCCATGATCCAACCGAGGCAAAACATACCGCGCAAACATATCGCACTCATTGATATGCGGATAACCCGACAGAATAAACGCCTCGATCCCCAGCGCCTGATACGCCCGCAATTTCGCCAAAACCTGATCGGGATCACCAACAATCGCCGCGCCGCAACCGGAGCGCGCGCGGCCGATGCCGGTCCATAAATTGTCCTCAATATAGCCGTCATTCCCCGCCGACGCTTCGCGCAATTCGGTTTGCCGTGCGACGCCGTATGTCGCGGTGTCGAGAGACTTATTGCGAATTGCCTCCCCCGTTTGCGCATCGAGTTTCGATAGCAGCCGGTCGGCATACGCCCGCGCCTCGGCCTCAGTCTCGCGGACAATCACATGCGCGCGAAAACCGTATTTCAGCGTCCGGCCAAATTTCGCGGCACGTGCGGTCATGTCTTCGATTAACTCCTTTGCACCCTGCAACGTTTCGGGCCACATCAAATAG
>JBEBKE010000166.1:0-5125 GCA_040079555.1 Sphingorhabdus sp.
GCTCCCGCAAAGAATACATTGCTGTGGTATCGCTTGGCCTGCGGGTTGCCGCGTGCGTTGGATGCAAAGCTGGTTGAAACGACTGAGACAGAATCGGTGGCAAAGGCGCAGAGCGATTACCGGTTCATCATCGAATCGCTTGGCCCGTGCGACCGGGCGCGGCGCAAATCCTAACGCGAGGCGCCCGGCACCCACAGGATATCACCGCCCTGCCCCTTGTTCATCAGCCGCGTTAGCACGAACAGATAGTCAGAAAGCCGGTTAATATAAGCCAAAGCCAGCGGGTTGAGGCTTTCGGCCTGTGCGGCGGCCACCATCTCACGTTCTGCGCGCCGCGTGATCGCACGCGCCAAATGCAACGCCGCCGCCGATTCGCTGCCGCCTGGCAGGATAAAGCTGGTCAAAGGATCAAGCCGGTCATTCGCAGCATCAATCGCCGACTCGAGCCAATCAACCTGAGCTGCGACGATACGCAACGTCATGTCCGATGGCGCGAAATCTTCACCGGGCGTCGCGATATCAGCACCCAGATCAAACAGGTCGTTCTGGACACGGCGCAAACCAGCGACCAACGCTGCGTCAAAATCTGCGCGTTCTAGTGCAGAGATCGCAACGCCCAGCGCGCTGTTTGCTTCATCGACATCGCCGATCGCGCACATCCGCGCGTCCGCCTTTGACCGGCGCGAGCCGTCGACCAGCCCGGTTGTGCCGTTATCGCCGGTACGTGTGTAGATTTTGTTGAGCTTGACCATATCGGCCGAGCTATCAGACAGTAGCGCCGCGGCCCAGCAGCAAGATCACAACCACCAAGATCGCGATCGCCTGCCACTTTACGCGCGAGAACATCATCTTGTTTTGAATGACCAACGATTTGGGCACGCCATTTTCATCAAGGTCATTGGGCTGCATGTTGGCAAAGGCACGAAGCCCGCGCACAACCGCAAAAACAACAAAGCCCATCGCAACGAGCAGCAAGATGATCAAAAGAGCGTTCATGACATTTCCAATAGGCCCCGATCCGCAGTATCGCGATACGGGTGTGCGCCCTATCTAAGCCGAACCAGCAGATATTCCAAGCGGAAGCTCGCCGCGCCGCAGTTGCTGAACCAATTCTGGTCCATGAACGCCTTGGGCGCGAAGCTGCGCCAAAGGTTGCGACACACGGCTTTTCGCCAGCTTCTCTCCATCGGCGTCGAGCAGCAACGGATGATGCCAATACACTGGCTGCGGCAAAGCAAGCAGTTCTTGCAGCACGCGGTGGATGGCGGTGTAGGCAAAAAGGTCTTTACCGCGCACCACATGGCTGATCCCATCTGCTGCGTCATCCAGCGTCGCGGCCAGATGATAGCTCGCTGGGGCGTCTTTGCGCCACAATACGACATCGCCGAACTGCATTGGGTCAGCAATTTGTGCGCCTGCCGCTAAGTCGTTCCATTGCAACGGCCCGACCAGCTCCACCGCCTTTGCCATATCCAGCCGCCAGCAATACGAACTGTCACGGTCAGCACCGCGGCAGGTGCCGGGATAGACAGGTCCATCAGGGCCGTGGCGCACGGATTTGGTTTTCAGTGCTTCGGCAATCTCGCTGCGCGTGCACCAGCAGCGATAGACCAGCCCCCTATCGCGCAGCTTCCTCAGGGCATCGGCGTAATGTTCCACCCGCTGCGACTGAAAAATCACAGAGCCGTCGTAATGAAGGCCAAGCCATTCCATGTCCGCTATAATCGCGTCGATATGGTCCGGCCTGCTGCGTGTGCCGTCGATATCCTCTATCCGCAGTTGAAACTGCCCGCCAAAGGCACGCGCAAAATCATGTGCGCACATCGCGGCAAAGGCGTGTCCGATATGCAGCCGCCCGTTTGGGCTCGGCGCAAAACGGGTTGCTGACACCGATTGCGGCGGAATTTTTATGCCGCCGATTTTAACCACAGAAATACCACATATAGTGGCTTTTGCCCCCTTGACGTCGGCCTAACCACAAATAGGTTGGCGATTGTCAAATTGCTGTAACGCAAATCGGTAAAAGCGGATACAGTTTGCGGCGGAGAGTGATTTCAAACCAGATGGAATCATCTGGTGACTCGGAAGTCACGGAGGAACAAAAATTTAGAGTGCCTGCTTTGACGTAGTCAAAAGCACAGGCACTCTGGGGAGAATGGACGGCGTGTTTCATGCAGGAACTCTTCAGGCGACCGGCAGGTCACGGCACCCGGATAATTGTCCGGCATTGGTGCTGAACGCTGATTACACGCCGCTTAGCTATTACCCGCTCAGCCTATGGCCGTGGCAGACCGCGATCAAAGCGGTGTTCCTCGACAAGGTCGATATCGTCGCCAATTATGATCAGCATGTCCACAGCCCCAATCTGGATATGCAGATTCCCTCGGTGATCGCGCTGCGCCAATATGTGAAGCCGTCAGAATACCCCGCCTTTACGCGCTTTAACCTGTTTCTGCGCGACAAATTTGAATGCCAATATTGCGGGTCGGGGCATAACCTGACTTTCGACCACATTGTGCCGCGCCGGTTAAACGGACGGACGAGTTGGGAAAATGTGACGACGGCATGCCTGCCCTGCAATCTAAAAAAGGGCGGACGCACGCCGCAGCAGGCACATATGCAGTTGCGAATGGCGGCAATCCGTCCGACCAGCTGGCAGTTGCAAGATCGCGGGCGCGGCTTTCCGCCGAATCATCTGCACGATACGTGGCGCGACTGGCTGTATTGGGATATCGAGCTGGAGGAATAGGCGTCAGCCGCCGTACATACCCGCTGGCACATCAGCGCATCGGAAATAGACCGACGCGGTTTCATCGCTGGCTTTACCGCCGATTGCCACAAATCGCGATGTCAGCTTTCCGTTTTTCAGCGACAGTTTCATCTCGGCATCCACCTGATTTTCATCGCCCGGCGGCTGATCGAGCCCCAAAGTCGCTTTGACGGTCCAGCTTTTCTTCCCAACCGATTTGATTTGATCGGGGCGATAGAAATTTCCCTCGCCATATTCGGAATAGCTGTGCAGCATTTTCCGGCTGATCACTTCCGATCCGACCAGATAATTGCGCGCAGCCTCTGTCCCTTTTTCCGCTTTATAGGCGCGGCATTGCGCGCGCCCCTCGCCGCTATCGTCCATCCAAATGCCTTGCAGTTCTTTGGGCATCGATGGAAACTTAGCCGCAACGGGCGTCGCCGAAACGCCGAGAAGAAACACGAGGTGTACAGCGGCTGGAATTTTACGCATTGAATTCTCTCAACTTTCAGAATGATTTCCTCGCATAGCGCGCCGCTGCATTTTCGCCAAGCGCCTTCAAACGACCAACCTGCTCCCTGTTCGCACAGCGTTTCACCTGAATTGTAATTTTTGCCGAACAGGCGGATTTAAGAGCATGGCAGACAACGACCAAACACCAAAGAACAGTTGCCTGTTCGGCGCGAGCGGCGGGATTGGTGCGGCAATCCTGAACCAATGGCAGCAGGACCCGCAAGTGGGATCAATCCATGCCGGAGCGCGCAGGCCAGATGCAACGGGGCCGAAAACAGCATCGTTTGCATTTGACCTGATCGACGAATCCACCATCACCGCAGCCGCCAACGGCATCAGTGCATCCGGCCCAATCGATACGGTATTCGTCGCAACCGGTATGCTGCACAGCGATATCATCGCGCCGGAAAAATCCCTGCGTGCGCAAACGGCAGAAAGCTACGGCTACGCCTTTGCCATCAACACCATCGGACCGGCACTGATTGCTAAGCATTTCTTGCCTTTGCTGCCCCGCGACCGGCGGAGTGTGTTTGCCGTTTTGTCTGCCCGAGTGAGTTCGATTTCGGATAACCGGCTCGGCGGCTGGCACGCCTATCGCGCGTCAAAAGCGGCGCTGAATATGTCGATGCGCAATTTCGCAATCGAAATGGCGCGCACGCACCCACAGGCGATCATCGTTGCGCTGCACCCCGGAACCGTCGACACACAATTGTCACGCCCATTCCAACGCGGCGTAACGCCGGAGAATCTATTCACCCCAGAATTCTCGGCGCAGCGCATGTTGGCGATTCTCGATACGCTGACCCCAGCCGACAGCGGAAACCTATTCGCGTGGGACGGCCAAAGGATCGATTTCTAACCCATGCCGAAAATGCGCAAAAAATCGGACCTGCCGACCAAAGTCTGCGCCGCATGCGGCCTGCCGTTTACGTGGCGCAAGAAATGGGAGCGGGATTGGGACAATGTCCGTTTCTGTTCCGACCGGTGCCGGTCAGGTGTAATCTATGCACCGCCCTTTTTCAGAAACACTGCATATTCGTACAGCGCGTGAACATTTTCGCAAAAAGAGACCAATAGTAGGCCGAGATCTTTCAAAGTGTGGAACAACAAAAGCGCGTTGGCGGCTTGAGTTTCAACAAGCCATGAGCGCACATCTTTGTCGTCGAGTTCGGGCATCGAATGAAACATGGCTCCGCGCCGCTTTTGAATTAGTTTTGGAATTGACTTTCCGAAACGGAAACCGGCGGACTCCAGCGGATGAATCGATCTCGATATCAAGGTCGAAAGGGAAGGTGATTTTTTGTCCTTCAACTCTATATGCTTTCGCGCAAACTCGGCAATGTCAGGATCAGGTGATTGGTCAATCCAATCAAAGAAGTTGTCCTTCTTGCTAAGATAATTTTGCTCTTCGCCTTCGCTAAACTGCGACTTCAGATACTCTTCTAAGACGGGAATCACTCGTGCAAATTTCTCGTTCAGCATCCTCGAAAAGTATCGGACATCCTCTACCGCTGCTATGCGGGTAACGAAGTCACTGCGATTTGCAGCAAACGCCGTGAGTACAATTTTCAACGTTACCCCGTGGCGCCCGCAAATATGGATTCGCTCAATTGGATGGGGGAATTTGTTGTGCTTCCATCTCAAGCCTCCGATGGAGAGTTCGCCGCTGTCAAATGTCTGACTGTCGTCACATTCCAGCGCATCCGTCCATACCGTGAAATCCGGACATTTAGGTCGATATCCAGCTAAAAAACCGAACAAAAGTTCTAGGCCGTGGACTCATAATGGCGCAGCCGTAGCCTGATGCAAGCGAGTTTGACCATGGCGAGGAAGGACGAGCCGAGCTTGTCGTAACGGGTTGCT
>JBEBKE010000167.1:0-5124 GCA_040079555.1 Sphingorhabdus sp.
GCCGATGGTCGCGCCGTCCCACCATGTAAAGATTTTGCCGAGAATACCCATGTGCCAAGCGATTAGTGCCAAGTGCCGCAGCGCGCAATGAAAAAGGCGAATGAAAACCGCCGCGGCAAATGCCTAATTCCATTCAACCTTGTCACCCGCCATTATGCCCATTTCCGCTGTCAGCCCGCCGCGCAATTCAAGCACAGCACCAACAGGGCCTGTCGATTCGACCGGAATCGTTGAATAGGGTTCGGTATTTTCGGCGATATTTTCAATCACACCATCGGGCCGGATGAAGATGATGTCGAGAGGGATTACGGTATTCTTCATCCAGAAACTGGCCATGCGGACTTCGACGAACGGAAATAGCATCCCGCGATTGTCCGCCAGCTCTGTACGGAACATCAGGCCCTTTGCCTGTTGCGCGCCGGTTTCGGCCACTTCGACAACAAAGCTGTGCGTTTTGGTTTTGCTTTTGCTTTTGATGCACAATTGCACCTGATTGAGATCAGCGGCGCTGCTTTCCTGCTTAGCCCCGGCGTCACAGCCAACGTCGTCTGCACCGCCGCCGGATGCCGACGCGCAGGATGCAAGCGTACCGAGCGCAAGGATTGCCAAAAGGCGTGGCAGGCTTCGCATCATTTTCGCTCTTTCTTACAGTTGATCGTCGCGCTGCCCGCTTTGCGGACTTGGCACGTGCCATTGCCTTCAATCGTAATGCTACCTGCGCCGGTGTTGTTAATCTCTGCATTGTTGCTGACCGTCATTAAGGTCGAGGCCGGGCCGTTGTGTACCAGCTTTAGGTTTTGCGTGACCAAGCCTGCGGAGATCACATTGGCGCCGCCGTCAATGGCGAGTTCAGTATTTACAACCTCGCCCTTAGCCACGTTCACCCGGCCATTGCCCGCGATCATGATGACAAAACGGAACGCTTTCAAATTTGCCACGTCGATAGTGCCAGAACCACGCAGTTCCACGCGAGCGGTATCCGTGTTCAGCGCAGTCGCATTGATGCGACCCGACCCGATCAAAGCGATGCGTTTAACATCGCGCCCCGTCACCGCAATCGTGACGGGCCCTTTGTCGCTTTGACCGCTTTGCAAGCCGACGCTTCGTATCCGCAGGACATTGCCCTGCCGTTCAACGCGCAGCGCGCCGAGCTTATCGCGCGGCCCTTGCGCCTTAGCTGACGGGGCCTTTCCCGTTTCCAGATTAACGACGATGTCGCCTTCAACAATCAGCTCATTGTAATTGCCAATGGAAAACCGCTGATCCGCAGCCGAGGCTGACGTTGTCGCCAACACCAACATCGCCCCAATGACTGACCGAATAACCATGTGCCAAACCCTTCACAGTCCCGCGGTGGCGGAAGTTTCGGCGGTTATGGCGACTGCGTTCGAGCCCGTCAAACACCAAGCGAAGTCAGCTACAGGTAACTTTGCCCGAACCAATGACCGATTTGGTACATTTCGCCCCGCCCGTCACAGTCACATCGCCGCTGCCCGCGATGCTGACGTCGGCGGTTTTCGTCGCATTGGCCAGCACGTCGCCGGAACCCGCAATCGACACTTCAACGTCTTCGCTGACGACGGCAGAGGCGTCGACATTGCCCGATCCAGCAATCGACCATTCCGCTTTCGCCGCTTTGCCAGCGCCCTTCATATCGCCAGACCCAGCAACATTGCCCTCGACGGCAGCAGCCGTGATATCGGCCACAACGACATTTCCTGACCCGGCGAGGTCGATTGTGACTTTGTCGCCCGACAGTCTGTCGCCCTTGAAATCGCCCGATCCGGCAAGCGATACGCTGGAAACCTTTGGCGCGGTGATGGTGATCGTCACGCCTTTCGCGCTGTCACCAAGCCATTTGCCTTTGTTACGGCCGATCTGAATGGCCGAACCGTCGATTTTATACCGCAACGTCTTGATCGCTTCGGCATTGCCCTCGGCTTTGATCGAAAATTTTTCGCCGGTGACAAACACGACGGTGTCGGGGCCCATGGCCTCAACTTGGGTAAACGCGCTCGTCGCCTGCACCGCCGTCGTGATCGCAGTGCCGCCTTCAAAGCCGCCGTTTTGAATATCCTCGGCTGCGTCGAACACGGAATAGCCGCATGCGGAAAGCGATAACGATGCAGCACCAATTGCTGCGAATAGAACCGAACGACGCATAAAATTCTCCTATCTGTATTACTGATATAATACACCAAGAATCGTACACCGCAAGCACAAAAAAGGGCGCCACGCAGGCGCCCTTTGATGATTGTTTTAGACGAAGCCTATTCCGCTTTTTCGTAATATTGCGGCGCTTCGGTTTTCAGGATATCGAGGATCTTGCCAAGCGCGGCTTTTTCGTCCGTCTTTTCCATCGCTGCCAGTTCGCGTGCAAGGCGGCTGGATGCGGCTTCAAAAATCTGACGTTCTGAATAGCTTTGCTCTGGCTGATCTTCGGGGCGGAACAGGTCGCGCGTCACTTCGGCAATCGACACCAGGTCGCCCGAGTTGATCTTCGCTTCATATTCCTGCGCGCGGCGTGACCACATGGTGCGCTTTACCTTGGGCTTACCGGTCAGCGTGTACATCGCTTCTTTCAATGTCTTGTCAGACGAAAGCTTGCGCATACCGACGCCTTCAGCTTTGTTGAAAGGCACGCGCAGCGTCATTTTCTCTTTTTCAAAGCGCAGGACATACAGTTCCAACTGCATCCCCGCGATTTCCGAATTTTGCAGTTCGATAACGCGGCCTACCCCATGCTTTGGGTAAACAACATAATCGCCGACTTCAAACAGCACCGCAGTGGAGTTCATACAATTGACCCTTTCTGATTATTTATGGCTGCACCGATGTCGCATTTGCTGACATTCTTGTCCGGCATTTCCGGCCAGTGCGCCTTATTCCCGCATTGAATCTTTCTACGCTCTATTGGGCGTTGAGGCAGGGCAACATGCCCCAGACATCATGATTGTAACAGATTCGCAACAAAATTACAATGTTGCATTGCAACAGGGCAAAAACCCGTAATTTTTGCGTCAGGCAGAGCCGATTTTACGGATGACGGTGCTATCGTCGGACTTTTTCGCCAGCGCCGCTTCAGATTCATCGATCCAGCATAAATCCATATGCGTCAGGATGCGGTCATCATGGCCGCGCAGCGTAACGGGCAGGATCGGCTTTCGGTCGCGTTCATCGGCGAGCACCGGATTTGACGGCGTCCCCGTCTCCCAGCGTTCACCCCATTGGCGCATCGCGATCATCGCGGGCAAGAAATCAAGGCCCTTTGCCGTCAGCCGGTATTCTACCTTACGCCGATCATCCGGGCATGGCGTGCGGTGCAATATGCCGCTTTCGGTCAACCGCGTCAGCCGATTGGCAAGGATGTTTCGCGCGATACCAATCTCTGTCAGAAACTCTTCGAAATGGCGCACACCATTAAAAGCCGCGCGCACAATCATAAATGACCAGCGTTCGCCAATCATTTCGAGCGCGCCGGGGAGGCCGCATTGGGCGATTTCCGCCAAAGGTTCCCTTAATTTCCCCATCTCAAGCCATGTCCTATCGCACCGTTCAAAAAAAACCAGATGAAAGTCAGTTTCTAGTTGCAACTTAAAACCTAATAT
This sequence comes from Sphingorhabdus sp., assembly GCA_040079555.1. GTDB lineage: Bacteria > Pseudomonadota > Alphaproteobacteria > Sphingomonadales > Sphingomonadaceae > Sphingorhabdus_B. Next base: position 3,609 of record JBEBKE010000167.1, read on the forward strand.
AATAGGTAGTGATTCGCAACTGAAAAATTCGGTTGCCGGATCGGCCCGCTAGCAATGTTCAAAAGGACAAGCAGGTCACCGTCTGACGAACATCTATTTAAGGAATTAGAAATGACCCTCTCCCTGTCTTTCTCGAAAAATTTGGCTTTCTCGCGTCTCGGCGCATTTGTTGGCGCGCTTGCAGTAACTGCTGGCGTCATTGCAATCCCCGCGACCCCGGCACAAGCCGCTGGCGGACGCTATTACACTGTTGAATTGGCACAGCCCGCAACGGCCAAAGAAGCGATCATCCGCGGCGTGATGTTCAAATGCGAAGGCACCAGCTGCCGCGCGCCACTCGCCGGCTCCGCACCGCGCAATGTCTGCGTCAGTGTTGCCAAAGAATTCGGCCAAGTCGTCAGCTTTAAAGCCGGCGACCGCGTTTTGGAAGCGTCCGACCTGACGACCTGCAACGCAAAAACCAAAGTCAATATCGCTAAGGATTGATTTTAAACTCACTTGAATTCGGCTCTCCTCTCTACCCCCATCCTCCTTCGCTTAAAGCTATGGCGGACTAGAGCCGAAACCTTCGAACGCCGGGAAGCCCAAGGGCCTCTCGGCGTTTTTTCGTGCGTGGAGATTGGAAAGTCACACTAAGGACTCACCTTAAACGCCGCTAACGATACCGCTTTCGCCCCTTGTCATGCCGATATGTCGGATCGAGATGGTGGCACATATCGCGGAACTCGTCGTCACTGAGCTCGCCCTCGCCCCGCTCCTGCTTTTCCCAAGCCTTTTTGCCCCTTTGTCGTTGCGCGGCGATCTCTTGCGCTTCAGTTTTTGGCGCGCGTTGTTCAGATAGAAAATGCGGCAGCACACCGTCAGCAATCTCGGCAATTTCGATTTCGTCAGCCAGCGTTTCTGCATCCAGCAGTTGTTCAGGCGGCGCAGGCATTGGCGGCTCCATCGCGCGCAGGCTGGCCTCAAGCGCAACAGGAGGAGCTGCATCTGCTGTTGCAGCCAACGCGCGCGCCGCTTTGCCATAGCGTTCGGGCTTCAAATGGCTGAGCAAAAAGGTCAGCATCCGGTCGTTAACGACATGCTTGGTGGCCACCACCTCGCCATATTCGTTATAGACGTTGTGTTCGACGCCCTCAATCGCGCGTTCAAAGGCGATATCCTCCAACGCCGCCCCGGCATGAAGCCTTGCTGCATCCCAAGCCCGGGCAAAGGCTGCGCCATGCGGCGACCGGCGCAGGCGATTGGCCGACGCCCGGCCCATCCCCACCGCTTTGGCTGCGTGGCTGACAAGACCAGTATCGGCCAGCGCCTCAATAAACCGCCGCTGCTTCTCCTCGGTCCAGCCATCATGACGCGGGCGGCGACGAACTGGAACCCAGCGGTATTCGGCGGGGTCATAAGGTTCCGATTCGGGGAGCGCGATGGCTTGGTCGTCGGCGTCAGTATCGAGATCAGCAGAGTTGGCGGGGATTAAAGGGCCGACAGCAGGGGCCGATACAGGGTCATCGGCGATGTC
>JBEBKE010000168.1:0-5121 GCA_040079555.1 Sphingorhabdus sp.
GGTTTAGACGGCGATGTGATTGGATAAATTGGGGGTGACGTAAACTGTAACTGCAACCCGGATTTGATGCTGCAATCTAATTGTCCCGAACCGGTAACGCCTTGATATCGAGCTTCATTGGCGGCAGTTCGGGTTCGATGACATCCAATCGCATGCCTTCGCTGTCAGAGCGACTACGGGCTTCTGCTATCGGGGTCGCCTGGCTACGGGCACATTTGAAGGCGCCCTGCAATATTACAAAATCGGTCGCTAGTGCTGTTGCTTGTGCAGCATAAATAGGTTCGGCGCGGCTAAGATTGATCGTTGCCTTGGCCAATGTGTCGCACGCCCGATCCGGCATTTGCATGTTGTACATAAATATAAAGGACTGGCATCCATCAAGCAATGCGTCGGCAAAGACGGATTCGGCATCAATCGCGTCGCCGATGGCTTTTGTTGAGCAAGCCGACTTCATCGTAACCGCTTGCTGACTGGCCAAAGGAGTCACACTTCCGCGCTCCAAATGCAGTGCTGATTTCAGCGCGGCAAATGCAGCAAGTTCGGCCTTAAAACTAGCGACAGCCTGCGGCGGCTTACAATAGAAATTCTCGGCATCGCGGCTTGATTGGGATACAATTTCTTCGAGCGCGCCCATGTCACGAACACCGACTTCGTGGTAGCTACTCGATTTTTTCAGAAGCGCGCTCGCTTCATCCTTTGCCTTGGCATAAGTAACAGCGGCAGCCCGCGCACGGGCGCACGAAGGTTCAAAACTGCGCGCCTTACGAAGCCGGGCAGACTCAGTGGCGAAAGAAAAGGCAGAATTAATTGTAGCCTGTAAGGCCGTAACATCGGCGCTCAAATCTGGCCTTGCGGAATTTATAAAAGTGATCTCGTAGGATCGCGGGGCGCCCTGCGGCATTTCCGCTGCCTTCGCGCACGCCGCAACTTTTAGATTATGAACCTGCCGGCTATTTTCGTTCACTTCCCTAAGGCTTGCTTTCAAATACGTATCTTCGGTAGGCCGTCCATAAGCATCAACCGATACCCTCGACCGACTTTCTTCGAGCAGCGCATCGTGCATCCAGTCGAATTTACCCCAAGCAGAACCATAAGCACTGCAAGCTGTTGCATAATCCCCGGCAGCTTCTGCTTCCTCGGCCTCAGCGATATAGGCAAACGCTTCGTCTTGATAGGATTGGCTCTCGCTCAGCGCCCATGCCGCTGGAGCATTGAAGAACACAATCGCTGAGATCGCAGCTGTTAACGCCGCCTTAAACGAACGAATCACTTGGCAATGCCCCCCTTTTTCGTGCTTCTACCAGAAGATGATCGCCAAGCTAGACGTTCAAGCAAAGCAGCGCGGCGTGACGCGGCAGGCGCTGTTGAAGGTCAGGCTTGCGGACAGGCTGGATTTGCGCGGCCTAATTTGGGGGTTGCTGCACCTGTCACCGAAATTCATTTACCCGGGTCACTGATGAAGGTTAATTACATTACGGCCAATTCAACTCGATACGTTCAAACTATCCCGGACGGCCATGTCATCCATTCACAAGGTTGTAGGCCGCGCCTTTTGGGGAGTGGCGTCTTCTGACGGTTTTCGCGAAAGCTTGGCGGCCAGAAAATCGAACACGGTTCGGACGCGCTTGCTGGTGTGCAATTCGCGATGCGTTGCGAGCCACATGGGAACAATGATGGGCGGCATGTCGTAAAGGATGCGGGAAACCAGCGGTTCGGCGTCCCCGATATCCTTTGTTATTCCCCCGATCCCAACGCCCTGTTTTACGAGATGCCACTGAACGAGATGGTTGTCGCAGATGATCGGAAAGTTTCTTTTTGCGACATGCAGCCCCATCGCATTGAACACGTTTATCATCGGCTCGTTGTTCGCAAATGCCAAAAAGTCGGCGTCTTTTAAATCAGCAAATGACTGCGGATTGCCGAGCTTGGCAAGGTAGCTGTGCGCGGCATAAAAATAGCCCTCGTCGTCGCGGATTTTCTTGGTGATTACATCTGATTGCGATGATGCGACGTGTCTGATTGCGATGTCGGCTTCGCGACGCAGCAGGTCGGAAGAGGCATTGGAAGCGACAATTTCAACCGAAATGCCTGGATAATCCTGACGCAGTTTTTGGATGATCGGTGGCAGGACGAATGCGCTATACGCTTCACTTGCTGCTATACAAATCGAGCCCTCGATGGATTGCGACTGCCCCGACGCTGCCCGCGAGACACGCGATGCCGCTTCGCCCATGCCGCGCACATGCTCCAACAATTCAAGTCCGCTGGGAGTCAAAATTAGTCCCCTGCCTGCTCGCTCGAACAATACCAGGCTTAATTCGTCCTCTAACGCGTCGACTTGCCGGCTGAGCGTTGGCTGCGTCATTCCCAACGCACGGGCTGCGGCGGAGAGCGAACCCTCCTCAGCAGTGACCAAAAACGCGCGCGCCCTGTTCCAGTCAAATTTTACCGACCGCCAATCCATACATATTTGTATATATGAAATAGAAATTACCGCAATTCTTATTCTGAATCCGTATAGCTATTTCGTTCGTCAAGCAGACAGAAGGAACGAATATGGAAGAAAATCTGAGCAAATAAGCCCGTTCGGCGGCTGACGATGATCGCATCTCGTTTCTCTAACCATGCTCTTGAAAAACGACCCTGACCGCAAGCAGCGGACACTGGTCGTTAGTGAAGATGATATCATCCTAAAATAGGAGATATTGCCTTCATCGATCCGGGTGAAGATCGAATTTTGCACTCCCCTCAATGGCCCCTACGCCATGCAGAATTAGGCCTTCCCCGGAAATTCGGCACACAGCCGATATTCGGCAAGCCGTTCACGCGTCTCTCGCCACGCCATTCACTAGGACGCTTGTCCAAACGTCCAAATCATAGGAAACACATAATGTACAAAGCAATCACGAAATCATTTCTCACGGCGTTGGCTGTATGTTTGCCCTTATCAATCCTGCACGCACAAGAGAATGAGGGTGATCAGAATGAAAATCATATTGCGATCGGTCTGGGGGTCGTAAGCCAGCACAGCCCATTCAACTCCGCATCATCGCAAACTTTGCCTATACCCTTAATATCTATCAAGCAGGGCGCATTTTACCTTGAGACAGCAGAAGCAGGTATACGTCTCGACAAGGATCTGGACGGTATAACGCCATCGGTCGATCTATTTGTAGCAGCGCGCAGCCCATTAGGACAGGACCGGCAGAAACTCTCTGCCGATGCCGGTGCGCGTATCTCGCTTGATTCCAAATTGGGGAAGCTGAGCGGTGAAATTCGCCACGATGTTAGCGACAAGTTCAAAGGGTCGGAAATCATCGCCAAGTATAGCGTTCCGATTTCAATCGGGAAATTCACCTTCACGCCGGCGGTACGGGCGAACTGGCTTGATCAAAAGGCCGCCAATTATATGTACGGCGTTACGGCTGCCCAACGTGCGCGCATGATCAGAAAAAAGCGAAACGTTATTCTGCCGGTTGCCGCAATAACAGACGAAGCCCTAAATCTGAGCGGCGATATCTCAATGGCGGTGCAAGTCAGCGAACGGTTGACGCTTATCGCTTTCGTGGGCGCCACCTATCTCGACAAGTCCATCCATAAAAGCGCCGCTATTGAACAAAAATGGGACGCACAAAGCGCGCTGGGCGTGACTTACAGATTCTAACGATCGAGCAACTAGCACGACAATGTCCCAGCCTGATGTCGATCATGCTGGTCCGTGAATTCGGGCAGGACGCCAAAAAAGTGGGGTTCGACGGCCTGTCCGCAATGAGAGAAATAAGCGAACCGGGTGCGGTCGGTATCTCATATTTACTGACGGCATTCGTTGCCGGGTTTTCGGTGCCGCAGGACTTGGTAAAATAGGATCATTATTATGACTCGTTGGTTCACGAAACCCGGCATCGTGCTTGCTGCATTATACTTTGTCACTTTACTTGGAATCCTCTTAGCGGCGGTGCAAGTGGTCCAAATTCCATTAAATGCTCTACCCGAGGACAGCCAGCACCTGAGAGCTGCCCCGGTTTGGCATTTCATTCATGTTCTAGGAGGTGCCACATTCGGTATCCTAGGCCCCATCCAATTTAGCCGTGTCCTGATGCGCAAATATGGGATTTTGCACCGCTTCATGGGCCGCGTATTTGTAGCAGCGGGAGCAATGCTCTCGCTGAGTTCGCTGGGTCTCCTCTGGCAATTTCCAGGTACCTATTCGGAAGCCGTCAGCGGCGGGCGGCTGCTGTTTGGGATCGCATTAGGCGCGGCTTTGGCCGTTGCGATGCACGCCGTCCGCAAACGGGATTTTACCCGCCACCGCAACTGGATGATCCGCGCTTATGCAGTCGGAATCGGGGCTACGGCGGTGTCGATGGTCTTCTTCCCCATTTACGCGATCACGGGAGAGCCACCAATCGGCCTAGTCGCTGACATCGCTTTTTTAGGAACGTGGACGGCCTGTGTTGCTTTTGCCGAAGGCTTAGTTCGCAGGATTTAGCTAGGGTCTGGACTCATTTGAGCCACCAGATGACGGTAGCGGCGATGGCGATAGTTGCCACGAAGTTTTTGACATTGCGGTCGAAGCGCGTGGCGCAACTTTTAGATTATGAACCTGCCGGCTATTTTCGTTCACTTCCCTAAGGCTTGCTTTCAAATACGTATCTTCGGTAGGCCGTCCATAAGCATCAACCGATACCCTCGACCGACTTTCTTCGAGCAGCGCATCGTGCATCCAGTCGAATTTACCCCAAGCAGAACCATAAGCACTGCAAGCTGTTGCATAATCCCCGGCAGCTTCTGCTTCCTCGGCCTCAGCGATATAGGCAAACGCTTCGTCTTGATAGGATTGGCTCTCGCTCAGCGCCCATGCCGCTGGAGCATTGAAGAACACAATCGCTGAGATCGCAGCTGTTAACGCCGCCTTAAACGAACGAATCACTTGGCAATGCCCCCCTTTCTTTGATTCTAACAGAATATAGTTGCCCGCACTCCGCCGGCCTATCGGCCAAGCGCAGTGGCAACGATCCCGCTGAAAGTGTTGCTGATTGCTTGGCCGACGTCCTTTTTATAGCCCGTCGCATCGCTCAGCGTTACGCCAAAGTTGAAATGTTGCGTACCGGTAAGCGACTT
>JBEBKE010000169.1:0-5073 GCA_040079555.1 Sphingorhabdus sp.
GAAACCGCAAAGCAGCGAGTGGCGCGAATATGGCGTATTCCTGTTGAAACTGGCCGCGGTTGTGCTGATATTCCGCAGCGTCGTGTTTTCGCCATTCTACATCCCGTCGGAATCGATGCAGCCGCGTTTGCAGATCGGTGACTATCTGTTTGTCGCCAAATGGCCCTATGGCATTTCCAGCCAAAGCCTGCCGCTGCAACTGCCGTTATTCGAAGGCCGCATATTCGGCAGTCTGCCGACGCCCGGTGATGTCGTGGTGTTTAAAAAGCCGCCTGCGCAAACCGATGACTATATCAAACGCGCCATCGCATTGCCGGGGGACGTTGTGCAGATGCGCGCGGGAACTTTGGAGATCAACGGCAAAGCGGTGAAGAAAGAGCGTCTGCCCGATTTTGTGACACCCGTGACGCAAGGGATGCGCGATTCCGTGGCGCTTGAAGGCGGAACCTATTCCTGTTTCCGCCCAGAATTTGAGGAAGATGCCAAGGGCGGAGGGCGGCAATGCCGTTATCCACGTTTCCGCGAAACACTCGCCAATGGCCGTAGTTACGAAATCCTCGATTTGCTTGATGCTGGCCCGGGCGACGATACCGAGGCGCTGATTGTGCCCGAGGGTCATGTCTTTTTCATGGGCGATAACCGTGATCGCAGCGCCGATAGCCGGTTTCCACAAGGCGGTGTCGCCATTGGCATGGTTCCTGTTGAAAACATTCTTGGCCGCGCGCAGTTCACTTGGTTTTCAACCGATGGCAGCGCCAGTTGGCTGCTGCCATGGACATGGTTTAGCGCGGCACGGCCCGACCGCATGGGTAAAGGGTTCTGATCTTGTCCGATGTTGATGACTGGCTGCGGCAGAATTTTGGGCCGTCGATCGCTGATCCTGCGCTGTTCACCCGCGCACTCACGCATGGCAGCACCGGAGAGGCGGATTATCAACGGCTGGAGTTTCTGGGCGACCGCGTGCTCGGCTTGGTCATAGCCGACATGCTCTACGCTCGCTTTCCCGATGAGCCAGAGGGGCGTTTGTCGCACCGGCTAAACAGTCTGGTCGCGGGGACAACCTGCGCAGCCGTAGCGCGCAAGATCGAGGTCCAGCCTCATTTGCGCCTTGGCAAGCAAGCACGCGACGATGGCGCGCGTGAAAGCGACAATGTGTTGGGCGATGTGATGGAGGCCTTGGTCGGCGCGGTCTATATCGACGCCGGATTGGATGCGTGCCGTGATTTGGTGGAAAAACACTGGCGACCAATGCTAGAGGCTGCACTTACTGCGCCAAAACATCCCAAATCCACATTGCAGGAATATTGCGCGTCGCATAACCGCAAAGTCCCCGTTTACGAAGTCACCGCCAAGGAAGGCCCACCGCACGCTATGCGATTTGAAGTCACCGTCACTGTCAAAGGTTTCGACCCCATCGCCGCCAGCGGCAACAGCAAGCAATCCGCCGAAACCGCCGCAGCCGAAGCATTTTTGGCGGCCTACACATGACAAAACGTTGCGGCCATGTCGCTGTCATCGGCGCGCCCAATGCGGGCAAATCGACGCTCGTCAATGCGCTGGTCGGGCAAAAGGTTGCCATCGTCAGCCCCAAGGCGCAGACCACCCGCGTCCGCCTGATGGGTGTGGCGATGGAGGGCGAAACGCAGATTATCCTTGTCGATACGCCGGGTATCTTTGCACCAAACCGGCGACTGGATCGCGCGATGGTCGCCGCCGCTTGGGAAGGCGCACAAGAGGCGGATTTGATCCTCGCGGTTGTCGATGGTCGCGCAGGGGCTGGGCCAAAGGTTGAGAAGGTTTTCGGCACATTAAAAGACCGGCCAGAGCGCAAATGGTTGTTGCTGAACAAGGTCGATATTGCAGCTAAGGACAAGCTGTTGTCTTTGACGACAAAGCTTCTCGATATGTGTGAGTTTGAACGCATCCTCTATATCAGCGCCGAGACCGGTGAGGCTGTCGCCGAACTAAAAGCCGCGGTTGCCGCCGAAATGCCCGAGGGCGATTGGCATTATCCCGAGGATCAAATCTCCGACGCGACCGAACGCCTGATGGCCGCTGAAATCACGCGCGAACAGCTCTATCTGCAACTGCATGACGAACTGCCCTATGCCAGCACGGTCGAAACCGAAAAATACGTCGAACGCGCCGATGGCAGTCTGGAATTATATCAGCAAATCTTTGTCGAACGCGAAAGCCAGCGCGCGATTATCCTTGGCAAAGGCGGCGCGCGGATCAAATCCATCGGCGCAACCGCCCGCGAGGAAATTGCCAAAAACATGGGCGTAAAGGTGCACCTGTATCTGCACGTAAAGGTCAAGCCCAATTGGGACGAAGACCGCGACGTTTATCGCGACATGGGGCTGGATTGGGTTGAGTGAGCTTGAGTAATTGGAGCAAATGAAATGGCCGATCAGAAACTTCGAAATATTGCGCTTCTGATAGATGCAGACAATGCCACCGCCCAAGGTTTAGACGCTGTGTTGACAGCATTGGCCGAATACGGAGCTGTGAACATTCGTCGTGCCTATGGCAACTGGACAAAGCCCCAGCTCAAAGGTTGGATTGAAAACGTCAATAAATATGGCATCGAAACTCGTCAGCAATTCGACATATCAAAAGGCAAAAATGCAACTGATATGAGAATGACCATCGAAGCCATGGATTTGCTGCACCGCGGCCATGTTGACGCATTTGGGATAATGAGTTCGGATAGTGACTTCATGCCCCTCGTCACGCGCCTCAAGCAAGATGGCTTGCCGGTCTATGGGTTCGGTAAAATGACCGCACCAGAGGGGTTTCGTGAAGCTTGCACGATTTACTTGGATGTCGAATCGTTGATCGCAATTGCAAAAGCATCGTCAATTTCTGACGAAGCAAAGTCCAACGATGCTACGAAGAAGATCGAAATAAGTGAGGACGTCAGGGTCTTGCTACTCGATGCTTACGATACATCGACCCAAGACCCAGACGGTTGGGCGGCGTTAAGCAACATCGGCAAACTTGCCAGCAACCGCTCAAGCTTCGATGCGCGAAATTCCGGCTTCAAGAGACTGTCGGATTTGGTGTCCGCCATTCCCGACTTCGAGTTAAATCGAAGTGTTGGGGGCGATGTAAGGATCAGACGCAAAAAAAGCCGTTTTTAGCGCGTCATCTTCTTATAGCTCGTCCGGTGCGGCCTTGTCGCTTCATCCCCTAACCGGCGGATCTTGTCTTCTTCATAGGCATCAAAGTTGCCTTCAAACCATTCCACATGGCTGTCGCCTTCGAATGCCAAGATATGCGTGGCCAGACGGTCAAGGAAGAAGCGGTCATGGCTGATGACCACAGCGCAACCGGCGAAGCTTTCAAGGGCTTCTTCCAACGCGGACAAAGTTTCGGTGTCCAAATCGTTGGTCGGTTCATCAAGCAGCAGCACGTTGCCGCCCTCTTTCAGCATCTTGGCCATGTGCACGCGGTTGCGTTCACCGCCTGATAGCAAGCCGACCTTTTTCTGTTGATCCGCGCCCTTAAAGTTGAACGCGCCGACATAAGCCCGCGTCGGCGTTTCGTGCTTGCCGACTTTCATATAATCCGCACCGCCAGAGATTTCTTCCCAGACGTTTTTGTTGGGATCAAGATCGTCGCGGCTTTGATCGACAAAGCCCAAACGCACCGTTTCGCCCAGCACAACTTCGCCGCTATCGGGTGTTTCTTGGCCCGTTATCAGCCGGAATAACGTCGATTTACCCGCGCCGTTCGCACCGATTACGCCAACAATACCGCCGGGAGGGACGCTGAACGACAGGTTTTCAAACAGCAGCTTGTCACCATAGGCTTTGGTTACATTGTTGACGTCGATCACTTTGCTGCCCAGACGTTCAGGCACCTGAATAACGATCTGTGCCTTGCCCGGCGTGCGATTTTCCTGCGCCTCGACCAGCTGATCAAAGCTTTTGATACGCGCCTTGGACTTGGTCTGCCGCGCCTTGGGACTTTGCCGAATCCATTCAAGCTCGTCCTTGATCGCTTTTTGCCGGCCGCTGTCCTCGCGGGCTTCTTGCTCCAGTCGCTTGCCCTTTTTCTCAAGGTAAGTGGAGTAATTGCCCTCATAGACAAAGTACCGCCCGCGATCGAGTTCGAGAATCCAGCTGACGACATTGTCGAGGAAATAACGGTCGTGGGTCACGAGAATGACGTTGCCCTTATAATCCACCAGATGCTTTTCAAGCCATGCGACGCTTTCGGCATCCAGATGGTTGGTCGGTTCGTCGAGCAGCAATATGTCAGGCTTTTCCAGCAACAAACGCGTCAGCGCAATGCGGCGCTTTTCACCGCCCGACAGGTTGGTGACCGGCCAATCCCCGGGAGGACAACGCAGCGCGTCCATCGCGATTTCCAACTGGTTATCCAGCGTCCAGCCATCAACCGCGTCGATCTTTTCCTGCAACGTGCCCATTTCGTCCATCAACGCATCGAAATCGACGTCCTCTGGTGGATCGCCCATAATCATCGAGATTTCGTTGAACCGCGCGACAAGGTCGGCGACTTCGCGAACGCCGTCCATGACGTTTTCTTTGACCGTTTTGCTCTCGTCGAGCAAAGGCTCCTGCGCCAAATAGCCGACGGTGATATACTCGCCCGGCCAAGCCTCGCCCGTGAACTCGGTATCCATGCCCGCCATGATTTTCATCAGCGTCGATTTACCTGTGCCGTTCGGCCCGACAATGCCGATTTTGGCATCGGGGTAGAATTGCAGGTTGATGTTGTTCAGCACCGGCTTTGGCGCGCCGGGGAAGGTTTTCGTCATACCCTTCATGACATAACTATATTGGGCGGCCATGGGCTGTCTGCTTTCGTTTGATGCTGATAGGATTTGCCGCGTCTTTAGCCATGCGGCGCGATGCCTGCAAGGCGGGATTGGCAGGACGGATAAAGCGGGTTAAGCAGCGCGCTATGAAAAAATATTACACCGCTTCTTTTGCTGCCTTGATCGCTCTTTCTCAGCAGGCCGGAGCCATCCCGCCGCCGTCCAAATCGCCGGACTCGTCATTGTGGTCGAAAAATGACGATATAGCCTTCAGGATTACTGAAGGC
>JBEBKE010000170.1:0-5066 GCA_040079555.1 Sphingorhabdus sp.
TCCGCCTGTCCTTTGCGGAATTCGGGGAAGCCATAGGCCCAGTTTTGGTCCACGCGGTGCGCGGTCGATGCGTCGATGATGCGCGTGCTGTTCGACGTGGTCATCGCCACTGCTTCTTTTGCGGCATCGTCGGGCAAGCAGAGAATGACGTAATCGGCATCGTTCAGTGCCTCGCGGCGCGCAGCGGTGTCTTTGCGTTTGTCGTCTGGCAGGATGATTTGCGTGAATTCGCTGCGGCCGGAAAGGCGGTCTGCGATTTCCAGGCCGGTGGTGCCGACTGCGCCGTCTATGAAGATGGTGTGGGTCATGGTCGTGCACTCCACAAACCCCTCTCCCTTGACGGGAGAGGATATGCAGACTTGGCAGCTCGCTGCCTAGTCGAAGTTGGAGAGGGTGCTGGCGACGGCAAGTCGCCAAAATGACTCAGTGCGTGGCTAAAAGCTTGCAGAGACATTTGCGTCGCAGACGCGACGCGTCCCCTCACCCTGCCCTCTCCCGCAAGGGGAGAGGGGAAGTTTGCTACTAGCAAATTCACAACGCCACCCGTTTCTTCGCCAAAATCGCCACATCATGCTCAACAAATCTTGCCGCCGCATCCGCCAAAGGCTCCACCGAAACCGCCATCGCCGCGCCATTGGCGTGGATCACATTATCCACATCGGCCATAATCCCAACATGACCGGGGAAGAACACCAGATCGCCGCGTTGCAACACATCGCCCTCGCCCAGCTCCTTGCCAAAGCCAGCCTGCTGCATATCGGCATCCCTTGGCGCGGCGATGCCTTTCAGCCCGAACACCAATTGCACCAACCCCGAGCAATCCAGAGCATCACCGCTGCGTCCGCCCCAGCTATACGGCACTCCGATCAGGCATTCGGCCAAATCCGCAGGCGAGCCTGCAACTTTGCCGATTTCAGACAAATGCGCCACCGGCACGAAACCATTTTCGCAGGCCACATATTTGCCGCAAGCGCTAGCCTCTCCGCACGCAATCCGCGCGCCCATGGGATAACGCGCCAGCACAGGCGCTTTGATCGACGGCGTCGCCACCAGCAACGTCGCCGCTGCGCTGACCACATGCGTTGCGGCAAAATCTTCGCCCAATTCAGCAAAGCGCAAATAGCCGAGATAATCATCGTGCAGGCAATAGCCCCAGGCCCAGTCGCCCGCGATGTCGAGAACGGCAAATTCCTCGCCATGCATCAGCGCGCTGACACGCATCGCGGTGGCATGGGGTTCGGCGTGGATTTCGGTGACCGGCGCGATGCCTGTGCGCAACATCGGCACGGCGTAGTGCGGCGCGAACAATTTACCCGCGAGCTTAATGTCGGCCAAATCGCCACGAATCGGCGTCGTGCGCGCATCGCCCTCGATGCTGTGGCCGCTCAACCGGAACGTCTGGCGCGGTGGTGGTGCCGAAATTTCAGCCAAAATACTCATCCCCTAATACCCGCGTCGCACCAGCGAAGGCTGGTGCCTATCTCGCCTCGCAGTTTAAGCCGATAGACGTGATGGGCCCCAGCCTACGCTGGGGCGACGAAAATTGTGTTAATCGGCCTTTAGCGGACGGGGTAACGGTCCGTCAAATAGCGAAATACCGCGCGCAGGCCCAGCGCTTCGCCGCCTTTTGGTCGCCCGGGCTTTGCCGCCACCCGCCACGCAAAAGTATCAAAATGCGCCCAAGCTGTGCCGTCGGGGACGAATTTTTGTAAGAACAAGGCAGCGGTGATGGCACCAGCGAACGCGCCGCCGCTGTTTGCGGTGTCCGCAATGTCGCTATCGAGCATGTCGCTATAGGGTTTCCACAACGGCATACGCCACACAGGATCAGCGACAGCATCGGCGGCATCAAGCAACGCGCCCGCCAGTTCATCGTCATTGGCAAATAACGCGGGCAGTTCAGGGCCAAGCGCAGTGCGTGCAGCACCTGTCAACGTCGCGAAATTTATGATGAGCTCGGCTTTGTCCTCAACCGCTTTGGTCAGCGCGTCGGCTAGTACCAGCCGCCCTTCGGCATCGGTATTGTCAATCTCGACAGTGATCCCTGCCCGGCTTTTCAGAATATCGCCGGGCCGCATCGCGTTGCCCGACACGGCATTTTCAACCGCCGCGACCAGCAGGTGCAGCCTAACTGGCAAATGCGCCTTCATAATCGCCTCTGCCAGCGCCAGCGCATGGGCTGCGCCGCCCATATCCTTTTTCATCAGCCGCATTCCTGCCGCCGGTTTCAGATCAAGCCCGCCGGAATCAAAACACACGCCTTTGCCGACCAGCGCTACGCGAGGATGCCGTTCGTCACCCCATTCCAGTTCGATCAAGCGCGGGGCATAATCACGTGCCGCCGCTTTGCCGACCCCATGGATCAACGGATAGCCGGTTTCCAGCGCATCGCCTTTGGTGACTGTCAACGTCCCCTTATGCGCCTTTGATATGCGCGCCGCTTCAGCTTCCAACTGCTCCGGCCCCATATCGGCGGCGGGGCGGTTGACGAGATCGCGGACCAACGCCGTTGCCTCCGCCTGCACGACTGTCGCGGCAACCCGCGCTGGTTCACCGGTCAGCAGCACACGAGCGCCACGCGGCTTCGCTTCGCTGCGATATTCGTCGAACCGGTAATGCGCGAGCAGCCAGCCGAGCATAGCATCGCCCGCCTCTGCTCCCGCCAAACGATATGTGCCTTCGGGCAGCACATCCGCGGCTTTCGCCAGCGCCCATAGGTCCAGCTTTGCGCTGTCAGCCACACACAAAACCGCGCGCCAGCTTTCACTACCCGGTTCCTGCAAGATTGCGAAATCGCGCGCCTCGCCCGCAAAGCGTTGCGCCGATGCGGCGGCGCGGATTTGTGCGGGCTGTGCGGCCAGCCAGTCGGCGTAACCGCCGGTCGTCACAATTTCGATGATCGTTGCGGCTTGCCCGTTGTCAGGCTGGATTAAAGCGTTGAAATCAGTCATGACATCATCGTTAGCGGTTCCGCCGCGTTAAGGGAGCATGTTTCGACCGATGTCCGCACTTTTTTCGTCCAAAGGAATTTCGGCGGTTTTCATCGCGATCACGCTGATGCTCTGCGGATGCACAGATCGCGAACCCAAAACCGTCGTCCCGCCGAAAGACGCAGCGGCGGTGATCGAGCCGTTTTTGAAGGAATTGGCGGCGGGGAATAAGGACAAAGCTGGCGCTTATGTATCGCCCGCTGCGACCGATGAACTCGCCGAGCAATTTGCCGCCGACCATAAAAAGCTGGCAGCAGGGGGGAAGTTGACGCCCAGATTTTCAAGCCGGGTTGGCGACAATCCATTTGTAAACAGAGAACTAGCTGAAATTGGCGATGTGGTCACTGTCGTCTATGCTGCTCGAAGCAACGGCAAGTGGACCTCAGCGACAGTGCGCGTTTCTAGAAAAGGTAAGCAAGGATTCAAGGTCGAATATTGGCGCGTTTCCAATGACGCCCCAAAAAGTTCCAACATCGATCAAAAGCAGCTCGAAAAAACCGAAGCCATCGGCAACGCGATGGCCGTCGGTTTCTCGATCTTGGGCATCTTGGGAATAGCGCTACTGATCTGGCTCGTCCGTCGGCGACCGCAGTTGCTGGTTCCAGAAGAAATCGTTGAAACGCGGCGTTCGGCGTCAACCGTGCGAGAGCCTGACGAAGAATAAGCATCCAGCCCTAATTGGCCTGCAGAGCCAATGTCGCGCGGATTCCGCCCTCAGTCCGATTGGTTAACGTGACGCTCCCGCCATGCGCCTGTGCGATGGCCCGCGATATCGTCAGCCCCAGCCCCGACCCGCCCGATGCGCGATTGCGCGATGTTTCCGCTCTGGCGAAGGGTTCAAATATTTTCTGCAACTGGTCCGCCGGAATACCCGGGCCGTTATCGTCGACGGTGATGAATATCTGACCGCCCTGACGCTCCACACCGATTGCCGCGCTGCCACCATATTGCAGCGCATTGCTAACCAGATTGCGTAGCGCGCGTCGGATCAAAACGGGCCGCACAGGCGCGACAAAACGTTCGTCCATCGCCGCAACCGCAATATTGGCATCATCGGGAAATTCAGACAAAGCCGTGTCGATCAACGCGCCGATCTCGGTCGGCTGCACAGCCTCCGCCGATTTGCCAACGCGGGCCAGCATTAAGATATCGTCGAGAATGACCACCATTTCATCAACGCTGGCAGCCATTTTGGTGCGCTCGATGTCATCGTCGACGCTTTCAATCCGCACGCGCAGAGACGCCAATGGCGTTTTCAAATCATGGCCGATCGCACCCAGCATCACGTCCTTTTCCGTCAGCAACGACGCAAGCCGCGCATCGGCATCGTTAAAGCTTTCGATCAAATCTTTCACATCAGACGGACCGCGCGGGGCCATGGGTGCCTGATCGCCGGTCAAGCCCACATTGCGGACACGCTGGGTCAGTTCCTTTAGCGGCAATGCAATCCGGCGCGCCACCAATGCCAGCGGGATCAACACCGCGAAATATAGCGTCAGCGTTTGCAGCAAAAGCGCAACCGGTGGAAAAGCTCCGCGCGCGCGCACTGGCACAGCTGCGTTCACCCATTCGCCCGTATCGAGTTTCATTGTCAGCAACACTGCCTCTTCTGGCGCGTCGCGGCGTTCGCGTTTGGCAAATCCGTCCGTCCATCGCTGCATCGGTCCGCGCCGCAATTCAGGCGGCAGGTCATTCAACGAACCCTTAGAAAGCCGGATCGATTGAATACCCGGATCGACCGCAAGCAAATATTCAGAGGCGCGTTCGGCCAGCTCCTCTTGCGATTCAAAACCTGCCGGATTGATCGCTACCGGCCCGACAACCAAAGCAATCGAAGGCGGTCGCCCGCGCCGCCCCTGTCGCTGATCATCCTCGGCATTCAACAATCGCTCACGCTCAACCTGATTGGCCACACGTGCGACTAACATCGATGACGCCTCGACCGTTGCACGGGCATTGTTCGCCGCGATCAGTAAACCGGTGTTTATCCCCTGCGCAAGCAACATAGCAGAGGCTGCAACCATTAGTATCTGTCCGTAAAGGCTGGATGGCCAAAGTTTATGCAGCATCGGTTTG
>JBEBKE010000171.1:0-5057 GCA_040079555.1 Sphingorhabdus sp.
TCATGTTTTTCCTCCTCCTGTAAGGCGAGGAGACGTATCACATTACGGACGCAAACAAATGTCAAAACGCCTATAGGTAAAATGACGTTTCGTTCAGGGACGAATTTGTTCAGGGCCAAGTTTGTTCAGGGAAAGTGCAGGATTTGCTGCTATAGACGGCACACCTTTCCGGTCGGGGAATCAGATGACGAAGTTTGCAGTTCTGGTGTTGCCATTCTTGCTCGGCGGGTGCGTGACTTCGGTTGTCAAAGAGGTTGTGATGTTACCGGTAAAGGTCGTGTCGAAAACCGCCGATGTGCTAACGACCAGCCAGTCTGAAAGTGATGAAAAGCGCGGGCGCGACATCCGCAAGCGTGAAGAGCAATTGGGTAAGCTTGCCCGCAAACGCGATAAAGCCCGTGAAGACTGCGCCGATGGCGATGATAAGGCTTGCGGCGAGTATGAAGCGTTGCAGTCCGAAATTGACGCGGCAAAAGATCGGGTCGACTGAACTTCCGTTCTCGACAATCACACATTGCATATTTAATCGGCTGATTAAGCAGCGCGTTCCATTTCGGAGGGCTGACCGGCAAAGGGCGAGATATGGAATTTGATGATGTGATCATGGGTAGGCGCAGCATTCGTGGGTACACGCCCGATCCGGTGCCGCAAAAGTTGATCGAGGAAATCCTAACCCTCGCCATGCGCGCGCCATCGTCGATGAACACACAGCCTTGGAATTTCTATGTGGTCACAGGCGAACCGCTTGATCGTATCCGCAAAGGCAATACCGAACGTATGGTCGCGGGCGTGCCGCAATCGCGCGAGTTTCGCACCGGCAATGCGTTTGAAGGGCAACACCGCGAGCGGCAAATCGGCGTTGCCAAGCAATTATTCTCGGCCATGGGCATCGCGCGCGATAATGCCGAACAGCGTCAGGATTGGGTGCTCCGCGGCTTTCGTCAGTTCGACGCGCCGGTGTGCGTGATTATCACCTATGACAAGGTGTGTGACGGCAGCGATGATACGCCGTTTGATTGCGGCGCGGTGGCAACCGCTTTGGTCAATGCCGCTTGGTCACGCGGATTAGGTGCGGTGATTAACAGCCAAGGTATCATGCAATCCCCGGTGGTGCGCGAACATGCCGGGATTGCTGACGATCAGGTGATTATGAAAAGCATCGCGCTTGGCTGGCCAGAGGAAAGTTTTCCAGCGAATGCGGTGGTTTCAGAGCGGAAGTCTGTTGAGGAAGCGGCGGTGTTTGTGGGGTTTTGAGGGGCTTTAATTGTAGAGCGGGCCATGCTGAAACCGTTAGTGCTGAGCCTGTCGAAGCACGTCCCACAGTCATAAACCTTGGTTGAAACCTGGCGACGCCGTTCACCTTCGGTGGCCTTCGGCTTCGACAGGCTCAGGGCTAACGGTTATCGAAACGGGTGCTTTTGGCGCTACCCTTTTACCGCCCAAACCAAAAATTCCACATTGCCCTTTGGCCCAGTAATCGGGCTTTCGGTTAAGCCTTTCACTGACCAACCGATACCTTCCAGCCAAGCCTGCACTTCGGTGCAGACACGGCTATGCACCGCAGCGTCACGAACAACGCCGCCTTTGCCAACCTCGGTCCGGCCCGCCTCAAATTGCGGCTTAATCAGCGCGACGAGCTGCGCGCCTACTTTGGCAAATGACAACGGTCTCTCTAGCACTTTGGACAGGCCGATAAAGCTAGCATCGCATACGATCAGATCCACCCGCTCGGTAATATGCTGTTCGGTTAAGATGCGCGCGCTGGTTTGTTCGTGCACAATCACGCGGTCGTCGGCGCGCAGCTTCCACGCCAGTTGATTGGTGCCGCTGTCCACCGCGAAAACTTTCACCGCCCCGCCCGCCAGCAACACATCGGTAAAACCACCGGTGGACGAACCCACATCGATCGCCACCGCGCCTGTTACATCAATCGCAAACGCCTCCAACGCATGCGTCAGTTTCACCCCGCCGCGCGACACCCAGGGGTGATCCTGTCCTTTGACGGTAATTTCGGCGTCATCCGCAACCTGCTGCCCGGCTTTGTCAGCGCGTTTGTCGCCGAGAAATACCAGCCCCGCCATGATGAGCGCCTGCGCACGTGTGCGGCTGTCGGCAAAGCCGCGCTCGACAAGCAATTGGTCTATCCTGATTTTCACGACCTAAGCCCTAGCGCGGTGCACAGCTTTTGGCCATAAGGTGTGGATGCGACTCTTAATCTTGTCTGTGACCGCACTTTTAACGCTCACCACCTGTGCGGCGCCAAAGCCGTTGCCGAGACTTCCGCAACCACCGCCGACTAAGACCACGGTGTTATTGCCTCCGCCGTCTGCCGTAAAATCGGTAGCCACCCAACCTGTTGGCCATTGGACCGATTGGCCGATGGAGACGGGCAGCTGGACCTACGCTCAGGATGATCGCGGCTCCATCGCGCGTTTTGGGATCGCGGGCAAAGATGCCGCCGTCATGCTGCGCTGTGACAAAGGCCGTGCGCGGGTCTTTTTGTCCCGAGCCGCTGTAGCGGGTGGCAGCATGACCGTGCGGACAAGCTCAACATCAAAAGCGATGGCAATGCAGCCAACGGGAACGCAGCCTTCGTACGCAGCGAGCGAGATGATGGTTGGCGACGCAATACTTGACGCGATGGCGTTTAGTCGCGGTCGCGTCGCGTTCGAACTGGCGGGCGCACAGAATATTGCGGTACCCGTTTGGTCGGAAATTGGCCGCGTGATTGAGGATTGCCGCCGGTAATTTTGGCACAAAAAAAGGGCCATCGGGCCCTGTCAAAAGAGGCAAGATAATTGCCGCAAAAAATTTGAAATTCAAGTCTTGTTTTGCACGCCCGTTTGACTCACTTTCGGAGTCGCGGAGGGCAATTTGATGCAACACGCAATCCATTTTCAACTAGCGAAAGGAGGTGATCCGATGTCTCATGGTTCAGTTAAGGGGTCGGGCATTTCCGTTCGGGAGAGCGGCTGCTGGTAACAGCAAAAATCCACTCCCGGCAGCGGCTGTCTGGCTGCTGACCCATGTAAGAAAGGGGTCGTTCCAATGCGGATCGGCCCCTTTCGCCTGTTTAGCTTGGCTGTTGATAGAATTGCCGCTGGAAAGCTGCGTTCGCCGCCCTACATAGGATGTGTGTGAAAAGATTCCCTTTTCCTCGTCATTCCCGCGAAGGCGGGAATCCATCACCTGCCGATTAAATTTCGATTGCCGGTGATGGGCCCCCGCCTTCGCGGGGGTGACGAATGTGTTGGGTTTGATAGCAAGGAACGAAGATGGCATTTATGAAAAGCGCGTGGCGGTTCCTTGTGGTCATCAAGGACGGATTAGCGCTGCTGTTTCTGTTGCTCTTTTTCTGGGCGCTTTATGCGTTGTTATCCAGCGGACCAAACCCCGGCGCGGTGCGCGATGGAGCGTTGTACCTGCAATTGGATGGCGTTGTGTCCGAACAGCCCGCCGCGCTTGATCCTATCGAGGTGTTGATGTCGCAGCGCGTGCCGGTGCACGAATTCCGGCAGCGCGATATCGTTCGTTCGCTTGATTTGGCGGCGCGTGATGATCGGATTAAGGCGGTGGTGCTTGATCTCGACCGCTTCATGGGCGGCGGGCAAACCAGCCTAGCCGCGATTGGCGACCGTCTGGATGCGGTCAAAAAAGCAGGTAAGCCGGTCTATGCCTTTGCCACGGGTTACAGCGACGATGGCTATCAGTTGGCGGCGCATGCCAGCGAAATCTGGGTTGATCCGTTGGGTGGCGTGATGCCCACCGGCCCGGGCGGGTCGCGACTGTATTACAAAGGTTTGCTCGATCAACTGGGCGTGAAGGCGAACGTCTATCGCGTCGGAACGTATAAAAGCGCGGTCGAACCCTATTTGCGCGCCGACCAATCGCCCGAGGCAAAGGAATCCACCCAAGCGTTCTACGACGAAATCTGGGGCCAATGGCGCGCCGATGTGGCCAAGGCGCGGCCAAAGGCAAAGCTTGATGGTTTGCTGGCTGATCCGGCGGCGCAGATTGAAGCGGCCAACGGTGACTTGGCGCAACTGTCTTTAAGCAACGGATTGGTCGATAGGCTTGGCGACCGTGTGGCCTTTGGAACTTATGTCGCGTCAAAAGTCGGCAGGGACCGCGCCGAGACTATTGGCGGCTTTGCAGCGACCCGTCCCGAAGCGTTGCTTGCGGCGCACAGCGTCGCCGATGACGGCGCGCCGATTGGCGTTATCACCGTCGCGGGAGAAATCGTCGATGGCAAGGCTGGGCCGGGAACAGCGGCGGGCGATACGATTTCGGATTTGATCTATCAGGCGCTCGAGGATGATGAGCTAAAGGCGCTCGTCCTACGCGTCGATTCCCCCGGCGGTTCGGTGACCGCATCGGAGAAAATCCGGCTGGCGCTGGAAGCGGCCAAGGCAAAGAAAATCCCCGTAGTCGTGTCAATGGCAAACCTCGCCGCGAGTGGCGGTTATTGGATATCGACCCCTGCGACGACGATCTTTGCTGAGCCTTCAACGATTACCGGTTCGATCGGCATTTTCGGTGTGATCCCGTCTGGCCGCGAAGCGCTCGCCAAATGGGGCGTGACCAGTGATGGCATTAAAACTACACCGCTTTCTGGCGAACCCAATGTGCTGGGCGGGGTCAGTCCGGTGTTCGACCGCATGGCCCAAAGTGTGATCGAAAAAGGCTATCGCGATTTCCTTTCGCGCGTTGCCACCTCGCGCAAGAAGACGGTCGAGCAGGTTGATGCTATCGGTCAAGGCCGCGTCTGGGCAGGTGGTACCGCCCGGCAATTGGGCTTGGTTGACCGCATGGGCGATCTGGACGATGCGCTGGCCGAGGCGGCCAAGCTGGCGAAGCTCAGCAAAGGCGATTGGCATCCGCGTTATCTCGATCCGCAGGCCGATTTTGCCAGCGGATTGCTTGGGGCTTTCCTACCGCAACCCGCGCATGCTGAGGCACCCGCCGACCTTTTCGCGCATGCAGCGTGGCAGCAGCAGCTTGCATTTGACCGCATGGCAGCGGACTTGCGCATGTTGACGACAACACAGGGCGCGCAG
>JBEBKE010000172.1:0-5048 GCA_040079555.1 Sphingorhabdus sp.
TCGCAATTGGCCGCGCCATGGGCCGCGTTGGCTATGGCGTTTTTGAAATGGCCAGCGACATGAAACGCGAGTGGGACGAATTTGGCTGGATGGGCGCGCTGTCCCGCGAAACCGGATTGCCCGTCACTTTTGCCGCACTGCAATCCATTGCCAAGGAACTGCCGCTGGAGGAACAGATCAGCGAAATGCGTGCCCAGAACGATAATGGCGCCAATATCGTCGCGCAAATTGCGCTGCGCGGTAACGGCATCATCATGGCGTGGCAGGGCACAGTCCACCCGTTCAAGTTCAAACCCGCATGGGCAGAAATTGACGCGCTGCCATGGGATCAGCAATATGCGATGCTGTCCGACCCTGTGTTCAAGGCGCGATTGCTGGCCGAGGAAAGTGTTATCCCCGAAAGCGACATTGCCGATTTCCTGCGCATCGTTGCAGGTGGCTGGCCGGTGCAGTTCGAAATGGACGACAGCTTCAACTACGAACCCAAAATGGACGAGAGCATCATGGCACGGGCTGCCGCAGCGGGCGTGTCGCCCGATGAATATGCCTATGACCTGTTGATGAAAGACGACGGCAAAGGCTTTATCTATTTCCCGATTCTGAATTACCGCGACGGCAATCTGAACTTTTTAGAAGCGCTGCAAATCAGCGACGATTGCGTCAACAGCCTGTCCGATGGCGGCGCGCATTGCGGAACAATTTGCGACGCGGCCTCGCCCACATTCATGCTACAACATTGGGTGCGCGACCGCGATGGCACGCGGATTACGCTGGAAAATGCGATCAAACGGCAATGCTATGATACCGCGCGGCTATACGGGCTGAGCGATCGTGGCGTGTTGGCACCGGGCTATCTCGCCGATATCAACGTCATCGATATGGAGGCGCTAAAGCTCGGCAAGCCGTGGCTGGCATTCGATCTGCCGGCGGGTGGCAAACGCTTGCTGCAAAAGGCCGATGGCTATGTCTGCACGATCAAATCGGGGCAAGTGACGTTCCGCAATGGCGAGTATCTCGGTGTGCACCCAGGCGGACTGATCCGCGGGCCACAGAGTGTCGAAATGGCCATCGCGGCGGAATAATTATTCGTCCCAAATGCCGGTTTAACCCTTTCGCTACGCGCCAATTTAACCAGCGCTGGCGATACTATCCTCACCAAGTCTGAGGTTAGTTACAGGGGGTTTTCATGTCCGGTGGTTTGTTGCTAATTTCGTTTTCGTCATTGGTTTTTGCTGCGTCGTTTTTGGCGTTGTTGATGGTGATGACTGACAATGATCCGTGCTCAGTCGCCTCTGTGGTGTCGGGCATGACCCCGTCGGCAAGGCGGCAAGCGCGGTTTGAACAGCTCGACGAAATGACCCGCATTGCCGACACAGCCATCGAAGCGCGCCGATTGGGCAAGCGCTTTACCCGCGACGACGCCGAGCTATGAAATAGGTATTCAGTAAACGCAGCGGATCAGTTTGGCCCGACCAACGGCAGCAGGTTACATCCCACCCCCCTGCCATGACTGAACCCAAAGCGTTTGGCGGTCGTGCCAACGCCCCCCGGCACGACCGCCTAGAGGCTAAACCGAGCCTCGCTCCAATTCTTCAAAGGGTATATCGAGCAGCGGATAATCCTGCCAGCCGATGAAGTCGAAATGCCACCATTCATTCGATGCGCCGCGAAAACCCGCAGCCTTCATAATGCGTTCTAGCATCGCTCGGTGTTTAAGCGCCTGTGCCGGAGCATCCATGAAGTTACGGTGCGCGCGCGGCGTGAATTCATCATAGCCGCTGGGCATTTCAACCTCGGCGCTATCCGCCAAACGGTGCAACGTCAGATCGACTGCACAACCGCGATTATGTTTTGACCCACGTTTGGGATTGGCGACATAATTGCGCTTTGGCCCCGGCGGCGTTGCATCCCATAGGGCTTTGGTCACGCGCCACGGTCGATACGCGTCGTAGATGGTCAGGCCAAAGCCTTCGCGCTGGGCTGCACGTTGTGCAACCAGCAATGCTTGTGCTGCGGGAGCCACAAGGAACGCACGGGGCTGGCTATATAATTGCCGCCCGGTGAAGTTGTTCGGGGTTGCATAGCGAATGTCCAAACGGATTGTCGGGTCGAGACGGATGAGTTCGATCAAGCCATTGCTAACGGTTGATTCGCTCAGTCTGGGGCGAGTTTCTCGTTTAACCTTTGCGGTCCGACGATCACAGCCAAGCAGTGGCATGGCCGCAAATCCAGCAACGACAGCGCGGCGACTGATTCCACTAAAAGGCAATGGGTTGTCCACGCATTCCATCGTAGCCGAACGGCAAGTCGTTAAATAGCGCCAAAAATTGTTGAAGCTTTTCGGAGGCTAGTCTCGTATCTTGACTAAAGCCAATTTGTCGGGGAACCATTTTGAAGCTCATTCTCATTTCGCTTGCCGCGATTGTCAGTCTGATTTTAGCGACCGGCATTGGCTTGTTTTTCTATTCACCCGCTTTGCTGGTCGATAGCATTGATCGCGTCGCCAGCCGGAGCAATGTGACCAAAGTCGCCGATGGAATTGGCTTTGATGACAAGGGCAATCAGCTCGATATCTGGTCAACCGCCGCACCCGCCACAAAGCCGCGCCCGGTGCTGGTTTTCTTCTATGGCGGCGGTTGGGCGAATGGCACCCGAACCGAATATAGCTATGCCGCGCGCCCCTTTGTCGAGGCGGGCTATATCGTGGTCTTGCCCGATTATCGCAAAGTCCCCCAAGTTCGCTTCCCCGGCTTTGTTGAGGATAGCGCTGCGGCGGTCAAATGGGTGCAGAACAACATCGCCAAATATGGCGGTGACCCCAATCGCGTCAGCGTCGCTGGCCATTCGGCGGGCGCGTATAACGCGTTAATGCTTGCGCTTGACCCGCAATGGCTGGGCGACAGGCCGGTCGCCAGCGCGATTAGCCTAGCGGGAGCTGCCGATTTCTATCCCTTTACATCGAAACGCGCCATCGAGGCGATGAGCGCATATCCAAAGCCCGAGGCGACGCAACCGATCAGCTTTGTCCGCGCCGACGCGCCGCCGATATTGTTGATCCACGGCACCGCCGACACAGTTGTCCGCATCCGGAATTCGAACAGCCTTTATGCCAAACAGAAAGCCGCTGGCGGAGAAATTACCCTGAAAGCCCTGCAAGGCGCGAGCCACAATGACCTTGTGCTAGCGTTAGGGACGCTGTTCCGTGGGAGGCATCCAGTGGTCGCAGACAGCGTTAGTTTTTTGGATCGGACGAATAAAAAGCTTACGAAATGATGGGATTATCGGTCGCGGACGGATTTATTTTTCGTCACGCGCCAGCCATTCTTCCAGCCATTTTATCGTATAATCGCCGTTGATAACATCAGGGTCGCGCAGCAGCGCCTGATGCAACGGGATGTTCGTGTTGATCCCGCCGATAACCATTTCCTCAAGCGCACGGCGCATACGCATCATGCAGCTTTCGCGCGTGCGGCCATAAGTGATCAGCTTTGCAACCATTGAGTCATAATAAGGCGGGACGCGGTAGCCCGAATATAGCCCGCTATCGACACGGACGTGCATACCACCCGCCGCGTGATAATAGGTCACTTCACCGGGCGAAGGGATAAAGGTGCGCGCGTCTTCGGCGTTGATCCGGCATTCGATCGAATGGCCCCGGAATTCGAGCATATCTTGCGTTACCGAAAGGCCGCGCCCCTCGGCCACGCGGATCTGTTCGCGCACCAGATCAAAGCCGGTGATCATCTCTGTCACTGGATGTTCGACCTGAATGCGGGTGTTCATTTCGATAAAATAGAACTCGCCATTTTCCCAAAGGAACTCAATCGTTCCCGCACCGCGATAGCTCATATCCGCCATCGCTTTGGAAACAATCCCGCCCATGCGCTCGCGCTCTGCAGGAGAAATCACCGGCGATGGCGCTTCTTCAAGAACTTTCTGGTGGCGGCGTTGCAATGAGCAATCACGTTCGCCCAAATGGATGGCATGGCCCATGCCGTCGCCAAAAATCTGAAACTCGATATGGCGCGGATTGCCAAGATATTTTTCGATATAGACGGTCGCGTCGCCGAATGCCGCTTTGGCTTCGCTGCCGGCTTGCTGCATCAACGTTTCAAGATCGTCGGGGCCGTTGCAGACTTTCATCCCGCGCCCGCCGCCGCCCGATGCGGCTTTGATAATCACCGGATAGCCAACCTCGGCTGCGATCTGTTTCGCCTCGCCAACGTCGGACACCGCGCCTGCCGAGCCGGGAACCAGCGGTAGGCCAAGCGCCCCCGCCGTCTTTTTCGCCATCACCTTGTCGCCCATTGTCCGAATATGTTCGGGCTTTGGGCCGATAAAGGCAATGCCGTGGCTTTCGATAATATCGGCAAACTGCGCGTTTTCAGACAGAAAGCCATAGCCGGGATGGATCGCATCAGCATGGCTGATTTCTGCGGCGGATATGATCGCTGGGATGTTCAGATAGCTGTCGGTTGCAGACGGCGGCCCGATGCAAATCGCCTCATCCGCCAGCCGCACGTGCATCGCGTCGGCGTCTGCGGTCGAATGCACAGCAACGGTTTTGATACCCATTTCGTGCGCCGCACGATGGATACGAAGCGCAATTTCGCCGCGATTGGCGATCAGGATTTTTTCGATAGCCATGACGTTAGCTTACTCGATGACCATCAAAGGCTGGTCAAACTCAACTGGCTGGCCGCTTTCGACCAATATCGCCGTCACGGTACCGCCGTTGACCGCAACAATCGGGTTCATGACCTTCATCGCCTCGATAATCAGCAACGTGTCGCCCGCCGCGACCTTGTCGCCCACGCTGACGAAAGGCGCAGCGTCAGGATCGGGTGTCAGATAGGCCGTACCAACCATCGGCGATTTCAACGCATTGGCCGAAACAACCGGCGCAGCAGCCGCTGGAGCCGCAGCCGCTAATGGTGCAGGCGCTGGAACGTAAACAGGGGCAGCAGAGGCAACCGCCGTCATTGTGCGCGAAACTTTGATCTTGCGCTCGCCATCTTCGACGGTGATTTCGGACAGGCCCGTATCGT
>JBEBKE010000173.1:0-4999 GCA_040079555.1 Sphingorhabdus sp.
TGCGGTTGTTGATGAAATTGTTGTTGCAATAGATCAGGATTTCTCGGGATTCATTGGCTCCGATAATCTCCGCCAAAGCATCTGCGGTGAAATCGGGCAGGGGCAGATTGACCGCCCCTGTAATATGCCCCGCTTTGAACGCCGCCGCAGAGCGGGCATCCAGCACCAGCACATCACCCCGCGCCGACCGCGCCTTGAAATCGGCCATGCTGATCAACCGCGTGGAACGATAGGGCTGCACCTCGCCAGTCAGGTCCTTGAAGCCGCCATAGTCGATCAGCGGGCTTCCACCATCCTGCGCATGAAGCGGAATGGCAGTAGCCAGCGCGGCGGCATAGATAAGGATACACATGGGCAATTCCTCCTTGGTGGAGGGAAGTTGCCCCTGTGGTTTTGAACAGTGGATGAACGCTTTGTTTGGGTGATTTGGCGTTAAACGGGCACCGAAATTCCGCATAAGCCTTACCGCATACAATCAGTCTGTTGCACTGGTCGGCAGTGGGACCTTGCGTCTCCCACATCCGTACAAGCAAATTACGTTTTAGCCCTTGGTGTGTATTTGTCTGACAACTCTGAAACGGCTACCGTGAGAATATTGTCGCCAGCACGGACCGCAATGTCAGGTTCCATCTGCCAGCGCGGCAGGTTCTGCACATCATAGACCGGTTCGGCAGAAAATTGGAAGGTGACCCCGGTCTGTTTCAGGGTCTTTGTGAACACAGCCGCGCCCAAACCCATCATCCTGGTGCCAACGACAGTGGCACGGCCAATTCCTCGCATCCCCATCGGGAAGCCTTCAGCCATACTCGCGCTCCAGTGACCAGTGAGCACCACAACCGGTCGTTCGTATGTGAAAGGACCGCGCGGATCCACATATTCGATCCATGGCGATCCCAGCCCTGCGCCTTTTCTGCGACGCATCATCGCATAAGGTTTACGTGAGGTTATGAAACGCCCCATTATTGGCCGCGCCACGGCCGTATCGCCTCCACCATTCTGCTGGACGTCGATTATCAGTCCCGACGCATCGCGCAATTCAGCGAGTGCCAGATCAAAGGATTCCACGACTTTATCGTCTGAAAAGCTTCCGATGACAATATAACCTGCACCATTGTCAAGCCTGCGCCATTCAACATCGGGTCGCTGAACTCTTTGGTAAATTGGGAGATCAACTGTGCGTTGTTTCGCATCCTTGGACATAATGGCAAATTGGCGTGCTTGCCCACGTCGCCCGGCAACCGCGACGTTCGCACTATAATCTTCGGCCTCCTCGTGAAGCCGCAACAGACAGCGAGGCCTGAGCTGATCAAGCGTTTCGGTTATGCGCTGGCCGTTGATTGCGACGACCTTGTCCCCGATTGAAAGTCCGGCGAGCGCGGCTGCGCTGCCTTCATCTATGGCAGCAATCTCGAGGGATTCTTCGCGCCTATGAACCAGCAAATCGAACAGCGGCCATCGTGGAGAGCCAACAGGGGGCGGCGACAAATGGGTGTGCGCATCGTAGAGCTCAGCCAGCACCAATCGGACAACCTCGGTAAACTCCTCTACGCTTGCCGCTTGCGCGGCCATAGGACGATATAATGCCCTGACCTTGTCCCAATCGGTCTGCTTCTCGGCAAAGAAGCAATATTGATCACGCAGAGTTCTCCAAAGTGAATCGAAATCCTTCTGGATCTTCGTGCCATGATTGCGTGGGCCGGCCCAGCTCAGGACAGGTGTGAGCGTAGCTCCAATTGTGATTGCGGATATTCCGGCGGTGACGATGGTCCGGCGGCTAAAATTCTGCATATTCTGGTTTCCCGATTGCGGTGGAATGTGTGGAAAATCCGAGTGTCCGGACTCGAAATAAAACACCCTATGAGCCTTGCAGTGTAGGATTCATATTGCGATTTCGCACCTGTCATCGGAACCCGTCCGGGCTGACGGGCGTTGTTATCGGCCACAACTCCCGCAGCTTCGCTAATGCTACAAGGATACATATGCATAATGGGGGGACCAATGCGTATCTTTTGTAACTTTAAGCGTCGCAACCGCCATCTATTTTGTCGCCGCAATCCAGGCGTCGATTTTCTTTTCCAATACCGACAGCGGCAGTGCGCCGGTGTTCAAAATCTGGTCATGAAATTCGCGGACGTCGAATTTGGCACCCAGTGCGGTTTGCGCTTTGGCTTTCAATCGCTGGATGGTCAGTGCGCCGATCTTGTAAGCCAGTGCCTGTGATGGAATGGCGATATAGCGCTCAACCTCGGCGGTGGCGTCGGTTTTGCCCATGTCGCTGTTTGCCAGCATATATTTGATCGCTTGTTCGCGGGTCCAGCCTTTGCTGTGGATGCCGGTGTCAACGACAAGCCGCATCGCGCGCAGCATCTCGTCTGAGAGGGTCCCAAACCGCTGATACGGATCTTTAAACAGGCCCATCTCATAGCCCAATGTTTCGGAATAGAGCGCCCAACCCTCTACATAAGCGGTGTTGCCGCCAAAGCGCATGAACGCTGGCAGCGTTTCGTTTTCCTGCGCGATGCTGATCTGGAAATGATGGCCCGGTGCGCCTTCGTGCAGATACAATGTGGTCATTCCCGGCGTCGTCCGGCTGGGTAGGTCATAGGCGTTGAAATAGAATATGCCGGGGCGCGAACCATCGGGCGTGCCGTTTTGATAGCTGCCGCCTGCTTCGTATTTCTCGCGGAATTCTTCATAGGGCCGAATTTCCAGCGGCGCTTTTGGCAGATATTTGAACTGGCTGCTGATCACGCCATCGACCGTTTTGCCAAGGTCGTAATAGCCTTTGGTAAGTGCCTCGCGGCTGTCCATTTTGAACTTGGGATCGTTGCGCAAATGGTCAAAAAATTCGGGCAACGTGCCTTTGAAACCAACCTCTTTGCGGATTGCCTCCATGCCGGTTTTGATCCGCGTCACTTCGCTAAGGCCCAACTTATGAATCTCGTCGGCGGACATCGGCAAAGTCGTCGTCGATTCAATCAGATAGTCATACAGCTTCGCGCCACCCTTCATGTGCATCAGGCCCATGCCTTCGCGTGCAACAGGCAGATAGTCGGCCTTTAGAAAGTCGCGCAGTCGGGTGTATGCTGGGTAAATGCCGTCCTCAATTGCGGAGCGATATTCTGTCGTCAGGCGGGCTTTGTCAGCGTCAGAAAAGCTTTCCGGGAATTTTTGCGTTGGACCGAAATAGGGCGATTCCTCGACGGTTTGTTTCAACTGAGTATCAAGTTGGTCGATGACGTTGTTGATCGTCATTTTGGTTTCAACCACGCCTGAATCCATTCCCTGCCGGAACCGGCCAATGGACGCATCGATCAAGGTCACGAATTCCTTGTGCCGTTTCAGGTTGTTTTCATAATCATCCATCGTCTTAAACGGTGCTGCACCCTGACCGCTGGCAAAGTTTGGATAGAATGTATGGAAACCAAAAAAATGGTTCAGCGGGCGAACGTTGGTGAGTTCAAGATAGGGTGAAGACAGGCCCTTTAGCGTGTCATTCTGGTTCCGCATGAAAACATCATAGGCGATTTGGTCCGTCGGGGTCAGCTTGTCGCGTTTGATGTCGTTCAGGTTTTTGACATTGTCTTCGGCGGCGGCACGCTCAGCATCGAAATACGCATCGCTGATGAAATCGCCAAACCGATCAGCATAGCGCATATCGCCGCGGAACAGGCCGTTCAGCGGATTCCGTTTCATGCTGGCTTCGTCGTCCGCAGCAAACAGGGCTTTCAGCTTTTCGCCTTCTTCCAATTGCTTTGCTTCGGTCTGAACGGCATCATCAGCGGCGAATGCGGGCAGGGTGTTCGTGAACGATGCGAGCAAAGCCGTCGCGATCAAAAAGCGGGATTTCATGGGCGTTCTCCAAAACAAAACAGCGCATCAAAGTTGCGCATCAATGCCGTATGGCGTGGCGGGTCTCGATTGAATGTTTCAACGATCTTTCGACAAACGACGCCGTGGCGGGATGAATATCCCGTTGTTTTGCCGCTGCCGCCTATCATGATCCGGAAAACTCCTATACCATCATCGGGTCAGGAGACATATTATGGCCAAAGGTCAGAAAAAATCGAACAAAGAAGTGCGTAAACCCAAGGCTGAAAAAGCCGCGAAGGGCAATGCTTCCAACCCATCGGCGAAAAACCCGGTTTCAGCGTTGGTTGCGGATAGGAGCTAATCTGCTGCGCGGCGCTTAATGCGAATTAAGCGCCAACCAGTTGTTCTGCCGGTACCATTTGGTGATGATATGTTTGACCCCGGCTTTCACCGGCGTTCCGGTGTGCAGCGATTTATAGTTCATCGTCCCGTCGGGGTTCATATTGTTCCAGATCAGCATCGTTCCCGCTTGCGGCCGGATACCGATTTTGACGTTAGGAAATTCGGTTGCGCCGCCGTCTTCGACAGCATTCAAAAATATCATCGCCGTCCATGATCGTTGCCCGCCAGCGGGTGATTCGCGCAGCCAATAGTCTTCGCTGGGGTGGAAGAAATCGTGATGGGCTTTGAACTCCTGGCCGACATGGTAACGCTGCCCTTGCATCGTTTCAGCAAAACTGTTGTCGATACCGATCACTTGCGTCATTTTGGTTTCGATGCGGGTGATGTCGGGGTCCCAGCGGTTCAGGTGACAGCTGGATGATGTGCGAAAACCTTTTTGTTCCGTGCCTTCGTACAGAGTCGACGGCACAGCATGGGCATCAATCTTGTCGATCAATATCTTGCAATCGCGCTGCCCCAGAAAATCGATGAACACATAGAGTTGCAGGTTATCGACCGGTACGCGCTGCACCAAAGGGTTTGCCTCTAATCGGCGCGTGACGGCGTTCCCGATCTTTGCCAGCTTGGCAGGATCATTATTGGGATCAAATTTGCGTTTTGGTTGTACGTCGGCTTCCACTGTGAGGTTCTCCACTCACTTAATTACGCGGCCTCTTACCATAACCCAATCGACCTTTTCCAGCGTGCGGATGTCAGTCAACGGATTGGCATCGACCGCGATCAT
>JBEBKE010000174.1:0-4933 GCA_040079555.1 Sphingorhabdus sp.
GTCTGAATTCAGGATCATTTCGGTATGCGCCGCACCAGAAGGGATCATCGGGAAGCAATTGGCCTTTTTCGATACGCGGCAATCGAACATCACCGGGCCGTCATAAGCAATCATTTCGGCGATTGCATCGTCCAGCTTGGCGGGATCAGAACAGCGAATGCCTTTCCAGCCATAAGCCTCGGCAAGTGCAACAAAATCGGGCAGGCTGTCGGAATAGCTGTTGGAATACCGGCTTTCATAGGTCAGCTCTTGCCATTGGCGGACCATGCCCATCCATTCATTGTTGATGATGAACACTTTGACCGGCAGGCGGTATTGCGATGCGGTACCCATCTCCTGAATGTTCATTTGGATTGACGCTTCGCCGGCGATGTCGATAACCAAGGCGTCGGGTTCGCCCATTTGCGCGCCAATAGCAGCAGGCAGGCCGTAGCCCATGGTGCCAAGACCGCCGCTGGTGAGCCATTTGTTGGGCGCATCAAAATGGAAGTGCTGCGCCGCCCACATTTGGTGCTGGCCAACCTCAGTGGTGATGATCGGGCTGCGATGTTTGGTCAGCTCATACAACCGTTCAATGGCATATTGCGGCATGATTTCGGCTTTGCTGCCCGGATAGCTGAGCGAATCGACCGAGCGCCAACCCTTGATCCGTGCCCACCATTCGTCCAGATTTTGCGGCTGCAATTTACGGCTGTTCCAAACCGTGATCATCTGGCGGATCGCTTTACCAACATCGGCAACGATCGGCAGGTCAACGCGGATGGTCTTGTTGATCGAGCTGCGGTCGATATCGACATGTACTTTGATGCTGTTCGGTGAGAACGCATCGAGGCGGCCGGTCACGCGGTCGTCAAAGCGCGCGCCAAGGCATAGCATGACGTCGCATTGGTTCATCGCCAGATTGGCTTCATATGTGCCGTGCATACCGAGCATACCCAGCCATGCCGAATCGGACGCGGGGAACGCGCCAAGGCCCATAA
This sequence comes from Sphingorhabdus sp., assembly GCA_040079555.1. Taxonomy (GTDB): domain Bacteria; phylum Pseudomonadota; class Alphaproteobacteria; order Sphingomonadales; family Sphingomonadaceae; genus Sphingorhabdus_B. The sequence goes on from JBEBKE010000174.1 coordinate 981, forward strand.
GGGTTGAGGTCACAGGCGCGCCGGTGATTGCGGCAAGTTCGCGTAGCGCGGCACTAGCATCGAGCCCAGAATTGATGATGCCACCACCAGTGTACAGGATTGGCGACTTCGCTTTGGCGAGGAGCTCAACGACTTGCGTAATCAGCGCAAAGTCGGCTTCGCCCGCCGGTGTGTACCGCTTGGCGGCATTGCTCGCGTGGCGATCATAGTCAGCCGTCGCGACTTGCACATTCTTGGGAATGTCGATCACCACAGGACCAGGGCGACCGTTTGTGGCGATATGGAACGCCTCGGCAATTACGCCGCCCAATTCGGACGGGTCTTTCACCAGATAATTATGCTTGGTGCAGTGACGCGTGATGCCGATGGTGTCGGCTTCCTGAAACGCATCGGACCCGATCAAATTCGTCGCTACTTGGCCGGTGATGACGACCAAGGGAATGGAATCCATAAACGCATCGGCAATGCCGGTAACCGCGTTGGTCGCACCGGGACCAGAGGTGACCAGAACAACGCCGGGCTTGCCGGTCGAACGGGCATAGCCCTCCGCCGCATGCGCAGCGCCAGCTTCATGCCGCACTAATACGTGGCGGATTCTAGGGTGCTGGAACAACGCATCGTAAATCGGCAGCACTGCACCGCCGGGATAGCCAAAAACGGTGTCCACGCCCTGTGCAATCAAAGCCTCGATTAAGATATCCGCGCCGGATTTTTCGGCCACTATATTCGTCCTTTAATAACGCCACGCGAGCCTATTGCTGCAATGCAACACGGCAAGCAAGTGCGGGCTGTTAAGGAACATAAAATGGCATGTCAACAGCTAAAATTGTAATAATATTTCAATTTTGGTAAATTCAGAATCATTATATGCCGCTTCGAATCTCGGCCATGAAGGCGGAGACTGGTTGCGAAACCAAGTATATTGGCGCTTTGCATATTGGCGGGTCGCAATTTGGCCAAGTTGGATGGCTTCTGCGCGGCTTAGAGTGCCGTCCTGTAACGCGGTCAATTCTGGCACGCCGATTGCGCGCAACACAGGGGCATCGACGGGTAGGTCGGCTAGCCTAAGCGCAGCGACCTCCTCAATTGCGCCTGCGTTTATCATGTGTTCAAATCGCATGTTGCACCGCTCGTAAAGCCAGTCGCGCGGTGGCAGCAAGAGCAGCGGACGCAGATCGATTGTATCGCCGATCCCGCCTTCGCGAATTTTGCGCCAATCGATAATGCTTTTTCCGGTCGTGCGGATAACCTCCAGTGCACGCTTGATACGGTTGTCATCCTTTGGTGCGAGTGCCGCAGCACTGATAGGATCTTCCGATTCCAACGCCAGTCGTGCATCGGCTGTCTCTAACGCGCGAACAACGCCACGAATTGCGGGATCGATTTCGGGTATCGGCGAAATGCCATCAAACAACGTAAGCATATATAGTCCAGTTCCGCCGACCAGCATAGGAATGCGATTTTGCGCCCAAGCCCGCTCTATCTCCGAACGCGCGTCCTTGGCCCATCGCGCCGCCGAACATGCCTCGCGCCCATCCAGATAGCCAAACAACCGGTGCGGCGTGCTCGCAAGTTCAACCGCGCTGGGCTGCGCGCTTAAAATTGGCAGATTGGCATAAACCTGCGCGCTGTCGGCATTAATGATCGTTACGTCGTGGCGTGCCGCCAAGCTTAGCGCCAATGCGGTCTTGCCGCTGGCGGTTGGACCGGCAATAAGCGCCACCGGTTTAGCCTGATTAGGATTCGGTATGAGCATCGCAACGCTGATAGCAGCAGAACGGCTAGAAAGCGGAGCAATTTCCGAAGCCTGCGACCGTTTGAGCGGTGCTGGGATTGATCCTGCAGAAATTATTTGGATAGAGCCGGGATTGGCCGCTGATATCGGCTTTTCGGGGCAGATTGAATCCGCGCGAACGGCGCTGCAGCCAATGGAAACCGAATTAGACATCGCGGTTCAATCGGGTGAGCATCGCCGCAAAATGTTGCTGGTGTCGGACATGGATTCGACGATGATCACCGTGGAGTGCATAGATGAACTTGCCGATTATGCCGGTATCAAGCCGGAGATCGCCGCAATTACCGAACGCGCGATGGCGGGCGAGCTCGATTTTGCCGAGGCACTGGTTGCGCGCGTCGCATTGCTCGCAGGTTTAGATGAAAGCGTGATCGCAGAATGCTTGCGCGACCGCGTCCGCCCGATGCCTGGAGCCGTTGAGCTAGTTCGCACAATGGCCGGTTGGGGGGCGCACACGATGTTAGTATCTGGCGGCTTTACCAGCTTTACCGATCCAGTCGCAGCGCAAATCGGGCTGGCAGAGGTTCATGCCAATGTGCTGGAAATTGCGGGCGGCAAGCTGACGGGACGGCTTTCAGGGCCGATCGTCGATGCAGCGGCAAAGCGGCGGTTTCTGGAATTGGCGGCGACATCGCGCGGCTTTTCGACCGATCAGGCTTTGGCTGCTGGCGATGGCGCTAACGATATTCCAATGATCGCAGCGGTGGTTGCGGGACAGGGGCTTGGCGTTGGCTATCATCCGCGTCTCGCATTGGCAGAGGCGGCCAATTTTTCTGTGCGGCACGGCAACTTGACAGCGTTACTGTTTGCGCAAGGCGTGCCGAAATCAGGCTGGGTGGCGGCTTAGTGGCTTTGCAGCGGTTGTTTTCCGCTTTGCAAAGCATGATAGTGGCGTTGAAATAAGAGATTTGAATATGCGCAATATTATCTGCTCTATCGCGGTTTTCGCTCTGGCTGGTTGTTCGACAGTGCAAACGCCTCAAACGGTCGCGGCGTCGAATGTGGCGATGGCAGAACTGAAACGTTCGGACGGCAGCAACGCTGGTGTCGCTACCCTTTCTGATCGCAGTGACGGCCTGTGGCTAAGCATCGCGGTGACCGGCAATAACCCGGGCACCTATGGTATCCACATCCATGCAGTCGGTAAATGCGACGCGCCGGATTTCACAACCGCTGGACCGCACTGGAATCCCGCGCAAAAGCAGCATGGCTTTGATAACCCGATGGGGGCCCATGCCGGCGACATCCGAAACTTGGTGGTGAACGCAGACGGCACTGCGGCCGTGAGCGTGCAGTTGGCGGGCGCAGTATCCGACAGCGCGCTGGACGCAGATGGACTTGCGCTCGTTATCCACGAAAAAGCCGATGATTATTCTACTGACCCAAGCGGCAATAGCGGAAAGCGGCTGATCTGCGGCGTCTTTACCAAAGGGTGAACGGCGCTACGCTTTGCCTGCGTAAATCAACGATCCTGTTGGCAATTGCCATAAAACTTTGGCTATGTCAGTGTCGGAAAACGCGAAGCACCCTTGGCTGCGGCCCAGTTTACCCTGTTCGGTCGCGATCGCCTGACTGACATACCATGCAGGGTGGATGACAATGGCGCGCGCTTCGGCTTGGTCGTTTTCGGGTTCCAGCCCGTGCAGCCGGCGCGACAGGCCGTATTTGCCAATATAGCTTTCACCGACGAGATATGAGCCGGACGATGTGGCAAGCGACCCCGGGACATTGGAAAAATTCTGGACCCAACCGCTATGCTCGGGATCTGATCCCTTACCATGCGCAACCAATAACGCTTCGTTCGCGCCGTCTTCCATATTCAACAAATGAAAACGCGGGGTTGCCGACGCGACGGAAAAATCGGCGATGGCCATAACGCGGCGGTTGTTAATCAGCGGGCTATGTTTTGAGAAGGCGTTGACGCCGCGTTGCAGAACGTCTTTACCAAGCTCCGCCTGCGTTAACGGTGTTGCCAATGCGCGCGCGGCTGGCAACGCGCCAGCGGTCAATGCGACCGACGCTGCAAATGCGTTGCGAAGGAACTGCCTGCGGCCCGTGGTATCCATAGGAACGAAATAAGTCACTTTGGGTTAACATTGAAGGTACGATATCGCGGCTTGGCGCAAATTCCTCGCGCTTGAGCGTAATTGTTACATGC
>JBEBKE010000175.1:0-4926 GCA_040079555.1 Sphingorhabdus sp.
CGGCAGCGCCCAACAGGTCATCATCCTGATAGGTTGCCTGATCCGCCGTTGGGACTTCCGCACCGTTAGGATCGGCTGGTAGTTGTTCTGTGCCCACAATTGGCGCATCGGTTGGAACATCGGCGGTATCAGGCGCATCGACCTTAGGCGGCTGCCCCAGATCAGCATCGATGGCGTCATTGGGATCAATCGTCGAAATCTGCGCGGCGGCGGGCGCTGCCACCATCAACAGCACGGAAAAGAACAGCATCAGCCGCGACCGGATATTAGGGCGAACAGAGACAGCCATGATAGATCCTCCCATAAAGGGCAAAATGTAAAACCCGAAACTAGGCCGTAAACTCACAAATATCACCATCGAGGTTTGAGGCCATTTTGTTCAGTGCAAGGCGGCAAGGCGTAGACTTAGTGGTTCTAAGTCGCGCTTTGCCAACGCAGCAATGGACAAAATGGGTCAAATCCGAAGGACGCCAAAATGGCTTCGATCTCGAACCAAAATACCCTTGCAGACAGAATGACTGTCTGCGGCGGACATTTTGCTCCGATGTCTTTGCCATTTTGACGCCTCGACGGTGAGATTTATGAGTTTACGGCCTAAAGCTACTCTTTAACCAGGCACAATGAACCGGCGATGACCCGAGTCAAAACTGGGCCAGTGCGAGTCTGCAGCATGTTTTTGCCGCATGATGAATAAGCATTGCAGCCGCCATTATGCCTCGCTATACGCCCGCCAGCCGCCATTGGTATGGAGACGTGGGTGAGTGGCTGAAACCAACGGTTTGCTAAACCGTCGTACTGATAATTCGGTACCGAGGGTTCGAATCCCTCCGTCTCCGCCACAAAAAAGGCCCGCCTAGTGCGGGCCTTTTTTGTGGCAGAGCCGGAGAGGATTAGAACCCTCTGGTTCGGAGTCGAAGCGAAGCGCAGACGGCGGCGCAGCCGCCAATCCCTCCGTCTCCCCCGCTCAATTCTCCTCAGCCGCCTTTCGCGACACGTTGTCGAAATACTGGTCGGGGTTGATGTGGGCTCTCCTCACTAAATCCTCCCCATCAACTTGTGATGGGGAGGTGGCAGGCGGCGCGATAGCGGCGACTGACGGAGGGGCTTTAGACGTTGCAGTCCCCTCCGTCTCGCCCGTGCTGACGCCCGGTCTATCCACCTCCCCATCACAAGTTGATGGGGAGGATTCAGAAAACCCCCCGGCTCACGTCGCTTTAGCGGCCTTTCGCGACACGCGTTTATTCTGCTTCACCGCCTCGCGTTCCAGCGGATTGACCAACGCTTCATAGCGGCCGAACAGATGTTCTACCCTATCCCGATCACTGGCAAACGGCGCGGCGCGGTAGAGGCGGTCGACGGCGGTGTCGAGCGCGGCATGGGCTTTGCGCAAATTGCCGGGCATGGTGTCGGGATCATACAGGTCGGCAAGGCTGGAGGTTGGATGCGCAGCGCGCGCGTCAAGCACAGCCTGCGCCAGCGTTTCGATTTTGGCGCGCTGTGCGGGGCTGGCTTCGGGCCATGGGAAGGTGTTGTAGACTAGGCCGCTGGAAAAGCGAAAACGGCTTTCCAATCTACCGCCGATTTGTCCTAACCACGCCATAAGCGACCTGCTGGTAATGATTGCGAACTCCCAAAGAGTCGCATCGACTAAAAGATAAACAAGATCACTTGGAATCGTAGGTGGTTCAACCCACCCAATCGGGACATACTCTCGACGTTCGGAACTTACCTTGGGAAACACGAGATAAGGTTTTTCTGGAATTACCGTCATTCCGAATTCGTTGGGATAACGCGCGGCTGCCAATGTCGACTTCCGTAAGCTTTTTAGCCGTTGCTCCTTAACAGTTTTAACGCGAGCAAGAGTGAGTGGCATAGACCGTAGGGTCGATGGGTCGATATCCTTCAAGTGAAGGACCCACCGCAAGCCACCATTTATGAACGCCGGCCTTGTTTAGATCAAGCTTTGCGCTTTTCTGTTCGATCAGTAATGTTTTGGGCCAGAACAGGTCCATAAAGCCGTGTTTGTTATTGAGCAGCTTTACCCGTTGTTCATAGGTCGCGACTTGACGCCGTTTGACGCCAAAGATTTCGAAAAAGTCGTTGTAGAAACTTTGGGTTTCGCCCTTTTCATAATGAGCGTCGGCCCATTCGTCACTAAACGCCTTGGCGCGTCTTTTAATTTCGTCCCAGCCAAGGCGCATATAGTCACTCCCCTTTCGCCCTTCCTGCCCGTTCTCGCGCCAAGGTTCAACATCTACCGGACCAAATAGGGGAAATTCCGGTCGGTCTTCGGAACGTGCAACAATAATGCAATAATATCAATGTGTTATATCCAAACTCCGCAACCCCCACACTATCGTCACGCCGCCTTTTCTTGGTGTCAGTTTCGTCAGTTTTGAAGCCGCCACCGGCACCAACCCCTATAGCGCCCTCCCCGCATGTCTCGGCGTTCGCCATCCTCTTTGAGCAGACCCTGATGGTCGACGAAGCGCTCCAGTTCCAGACCTACAAGACCAACCGCTTTGCCGCCCTGGCAGAGCGGCAATCGCTCATAGCCTGAACGCACCGCGACTAGGAAAATGCTGCGTCAATCTGAGACTTGTTGCAGTTGGTCTGACAGCACCCGTTCGCGATGAAGTTGTAATCGGCTCAATCTGTTTCTTCCTGGTCTATTTTCGACCTGCGAATAGTATCAGTACTTGACGAATGCAGGGCCAACGGTCGGTTGTGTTCCGGAGAGGCGGTATCGCAAGAGCGGGGGGTACCGCCTCTCCGAAACTTCGGTGCTTCGCGACTTTACTGCCGATCGCGATTCATTACTGAAACCCAGGCGTTTACGAAGTCGTTTACGAATTTATCACGTCCGTCGTCCGAGGCATAAACTTCTGAAACGGCGCGCAGTTCCGAATTAGAGCCGAACACCAGGTCGACCGGTGTCGCCGTCCATTTGCGTGCGCCGGTCGACCGGTCGCTTCCTTCGTAGAGCCCATCGCCGTTTGCCGACTTTTTCCATTGCGTCGACATATCGAGCAGGTTGACGAAAAACTCATTGGTCAACGCCCCGGGGTGCGATGTCAGTACCCCATGGGCTGAGCCGTCGGCATTGGCATTCAGTGCACGCATGCCGCCCACCAGCACCGTCATCTGCGGCACCGTCAGATCGAGAAGGTTCGCGCGTTCGACCAGCATTTCCGCTGGCGAAAGACGACTATCGGCGCTGTAATAGTTGCGGAATCCGTCTGCCTTCGGTTCAAGCGGAGCGAATGAGGCGGCGTCGGTTTGTTGCTGCGTCGCATCCACACGACCCGGCGTAAACGGAACCGAGATGCTGGTGCCCGCCTGACTTGCCGCCTGTTCGATGGCGGCGCTGCCGCCGAGTATAATCAGGTCAGCAAGCGAGACCTTTCTGCCGCCTTGTTGGCGGCCATTGAAATCAGTCTGGATAGCCTGCAATTTGTTCAGAACAGCCCGAAGTTCGGTTGGGTTGTTCGCTTGCCAGTTGATCTGTGGTTCAAGCCGAACGCGCGCGCCATTGGCCCCGCCCCGCTTATCGGTCCCGCGGAAACTTGCCGCCGACGCCCATGCGGTGCGGACGAGCTGCGGAACGGTTAAGCCCGATCCCAATATCCGTGATTTGAGCGCCGTAACGTCTGCCGAATTGATGGGCGCGTTATCCGCCTTGGGCAACGGATCCTGCCAGATGAACTGCTGTGCAGGAACGTCCTTACCAAGATACTGTGAACTTGGACCCATGTCACGATGCGTCAACTTGAACCAAGCGCGGGCAAAGGCATCGGCGAACTGCTGCGGGTTCTTTTGGAAACGTAATGCGATCACCCGATAAGCGGGGTCCTCCTTTAGTGACAGATCGGTGGTGAACATTATTGGCGCGTGACGGACCCCCGCAACATGTGCATCCGGGACGAGGCCTACAGCATTTGCATCGCTTGGGATCCATTGGATGGCTCCCGCCGGGCTCTTTGTCTTGACCCAGTCAAAACGGAACAGGTTGTCGAGATATTGCGTCGTGAATGAGACAGGGTTGGATGTCCAGGCCCCTTCCAGCCCGCTGCTGACTGTGTCCTCGGCATTGCCTTTGCCGCAACTGTTCTGCCAGCCGATGCCTTGTCGCTCGACCGGTGCCGCAGAAGGTTCCTTGCCAACACACTTATCAGGAGCGTGCGCACCATGCGCTTTGCCAAACGTGTGGCCGCCTGCAATCAACGCCACGGTTTCCTCATCATCCATGGCCATCCTGCCGAATGTTTCGCGGATATCCTTGGCTGCGGCGATCGGGTCGGGGTTGCCATTGGGACCTTCCGGGTTCACGTAAATCAAACCCATTTGGACGGCTGCCAAAGGCCGCTGCAAATTGCGGTTTCCACTGTAGCGTTGATCCGCAAGCATCTTGTTTTCGGGTCCCCAATAGACGGTATCAGGCTCCCAATCGTCTGTCCGGCCACCAGCGAAGCCTATGGTCTTGAAGCCCATTTGCTCCAACGCCACAGTGCCACTCAACGCCATGAGATCGGCCCATGAGATTTTGCGTCCGTATTTTTGCTTGATCGGCCAGACCAGTCGCCGCGCCTTGTCGAGGCTGACATTGTCGGGCCAGCTGTTAAGCGGCTCGAATCGCTGCTGCCCGCCGCCTGCACCGCCTCTGCCGTCAGTCACCCGGTAGGTTCCGGCACTGTGCCATGCCATCCGGATGAAAAACGGTCCGTAATTTCCATAGTCCGCTGGCCACCAAGATTGCGAAGTTGTCAGCACCTTTGCAATATCGGTTTTTACCGCATCCAGATCGAGCGACTTGAACTCGCTCGCATAATCGAAATCGTCACCCATTGGATTGGATTGTGGCGCATGTTGACGCAACGGGCTGACATCAAGCTTTTCCGGCCACCAAAACTGGTTAGAGTTAGAGTT
>JBEBKE010000176.1:0-4894 GCA_040079555.1 Sphingorhabdus sp.
GTCGGTTTATCGGGGTCGATACGGCCTTTGACCAATGCCATCGTTTCGTTGCCAGTGGCTTTGTTATAGAATGTCATCGCCATCCATTCGCCGCCCCATTTGCTGGTGAACTTCATCTCCGCGCGTTTTTCGACCAAATGGTCATGCTTGCGGCGATAGGCGATCAGGTCGCGGATCGTGCCCATTTTCAGATTGTGCAAACGCGCGAACGAGACAAGGTCGTCCATCCGCGCCATCGTGCCATCGTCTTTCATAATCTCGCAGATGACGCCCGATGGGTTAAGGCCCGCCAACCGCGAGATATCAACCGCCGCCTCGGTATGCCCTGCCCGCACCAGCACCCCGCCATCGCGCGCCGTCAGCGGGAATATGTGGCCGGGGGAGACGATGTCGTCTGGCCCTTTGGAGGCATCAACCGCGACCGAGATGGTGCGCGCGCGGTCAGCCGCACTGATGCCTGTGGTAACGCCTTCTTTCGCCTCAATCGACACGGTGAACGCGGTTTGCATAGACTCGCGGTTATCCTGCGCCATTGGGGCGAGACCCAGCTGGTCGCAGCGCTCTTTGGTCATCGTCAGGCAGATCAGCCCGCGGCCATGCGTCGCCATAAAGTTGATCGCATCGGGCGTCGCCATTTGCGCCGGGATAATCAGATCGCCTTCATTTTCGCGGTCTTCGTCATCGACAAGGATATACATCCGCCCATTCCGCGCTTCTTCGATAATCTCCTCAATCGGGACCAAAGCGGGCGTGTCGTCATTGGCGAACAGATAGCTTTCCAGTTTACGCAACGTGTCCGCCGTCGGGTTCCAGTCCGGCTGGTCAAGGTCACGCAGCGTATTGGCGTGAAGCCCAGCGGCGCGGGCAAGGCCGGAGCGGGAAAGGCCGCCGTCATTGACGAGCGAGCGAAGTTTTGCGATGAGCTGTGTGGACATGGACGGCTTTCAAAACTGACGAAACTGACACCAAGAACGGTGTCTCGATTCGCTATTTTCACACTACAATGTGAACGTCAATGTAATAAATCACATCATAATGGAAAATCAAAGCCTACGCTGGTGCTAGAAATCACCTGATCGATCAACGCATCGTCCGCCATGATCTGCCGATCAAGGATCAGCATCGACAGGCCATGCACCAAAGACCAAGCGCGCAGCATCACGGCAAAGCGCGCTTCTGCCGACGCGCCCGGCTCCATCATATGCGCGACGCCTTGTTCCAATAACGAGGCAGCGGACCCGCTTGGTGCGATGGAGTGGGCGTGCATATCGGCAGGGCTGTTGACGAATATCAGGCGGAATAATGCAGGATTGGCCACCGCAAACCGCACATAAGCACGGCCAAGTTGGGCAAATCGCTCCTGCCCCTCTCCCACAGCAGCATCGCTTTGCTCCGCTGCCAACATTGCGTAGCCAGCCGTCGCAAGCGCCGCCAATAACGATGCCTTATCCGGGAAATGCCGATACAGCGCCGTCGCACTGACCCCGACATTGCGCGCAATTTCGCGGAGCGACAGCGCATCCGCCTCTCGGTCTTGTAACAACCGCAACCCTTCGGCGACCACGGCGGACTGCAAGTCGCCATGATGGTAGGATTTGGGGTGATATGATTTAATGTTGACACTGTTAGCATTGCTCGTCATGTTATCGGTGTAAACATTTTCGAGTCGAAGTTCAAGCAGGAGAAATGCGATGGCCAGTGCGGTTGAATCCCTTATCCGGGGCGTAGTGACAAAAGGCGTGACCAGCGTCGCAGATTTCAACCGCAGCCGGCTGAAAGCGGACAAGCCCAATCCGTATCTGTCCGGCATCCATACGCCCATGGATGCGGAACTGACGCTGGATAGCTTGCGCGTCACGGGCAGCATCCCTGCTGAACTCGATGGCCGCTATATCCGCATCGGCCCCAATCCAGTCGCCCCGGCCAATCACGCCGCCTATCACTGGTTTACCGGCGACGGCATGGTGCACGGCGTAAAGCTGAAAGGCGGCGAGGCATTATGGTATCGCAACAGCTGGATCAAAAGCCGTCAGGTCACAGAAACTTTGGGCCTGCCCGAGGCACCCGGCCCGCGCAATGGACCACGCGATACCGTCAACACCAATGTTCTGGGCCATGCGGGCGAAACCTGGGCCGTGGTCGAGGCCGGCGGCTATCCGGTGCGTATCAACGAAGAATTGGAAACCATCGCCTTTGATCCCTTTGGCGGCACGCTAAAGGGCAGTTTTTCTGCGCATCCGCATCTGGATACCGATACAGGCGAAATGCACGCGATCTGCTATCAAGGCGACGTCCAATCCGTCATTCGCCATGTTGTTGTTGATGCGAGCGGCAAAGTCCGGCGTGAAACGCGCATTCAGGTGCAGGACGGCCCGTCGATCCACGACTGCATGATTACCAAAAACTATGTCATCATCCTCGATCTGCCTGTCACTTTTTCGATGAAGACGCTGCTCGCCGGGCATCCCTTTCCCTATGCGTGGAACCCCGATCACAAGGCACGGATCGGCCTGTTGCCAAAAGAAGGCGGCAATAAAGATGTCATCTGGTGCGACGTAGAACCTTGCTATGTCTTTCACCCATGCAACGGTTATGAAACCGAGGACGGCAAAGTGATTTTGGACGTGTGCGCGCATGACAGCATGTTTGCCGAAAGCAAAATCGGCCCCGATTCTACCAAAGTGCCGTTCGAACGCTGGACGATAGACCCCGTCACGCGCAGCACATTGCGCACAGTCATCGACGCCGAAAGCCAAGAATTCCCGCGTCCGAATGAAGCGTTCATCGGAAAACCCTATCGCTACGCCTATGCCATGGCCCTGCCCGACGGCTTTGACGCGGGTTCACCCAACCAGTCAAAGCTGTTCAAACATGATCTGGAGGCAGGCACCCGTCAGGTCCATGATTTCGGCGCAGGCCGCGTACCCGGCGAATTTGTCTTCGTGGCAAAAGCGGGCGCAAAGACAGAGGATGATGGCTGGCTGATCGGCTATGTCGTCAACATGGCCGAGGAAACCACCGATCTGGTCATCTTGGACGCCGCCAATTTTGAAGGCGCGCCGCAAGCCGTGATCCACATCCCCCATCGCATCCCGCCGGGCTTTCATGGGAATTGGGTTTCAAACTGCTAGGCCATGGTCTTGGCCTAGCAATGTCAAATCGCCAGCAGCAACGACCCAACTAACAACGCCGCCATGCTCCAGTTGAACATCCGCCGTGATTTATCGCTGGTCAGCCAACGCTGGATATACTGGCCGAGATACGCCCAGACGCCCACGGTAGGCAGGTTGATCGCGCCAAATACGGCCGCAACAATCAGGACGCTGGCCAGCTCTTGCGTTCCGGTATAGACCGTCAACGCCGTCAGGGCCATCGTCCACGCCTTTGGATTGACCCACTGAAATGCCGCCGCCTGAAAAAAGCTCATCGGTTTTCCGGTCGCTTGGTTCGCGTCCTGCGACGGCGGCGGGGTCGTCGCGATCTTCCACGCTAGCCATAATAAATAGGCGGCACTGACCACCTTTAACATCGTAAAGGCATAGGGCCATGCCGTGAACAGCCCAAGCAACCCGGCGCCAACGATTACGATCATCAGGGTAAAGCCGATCGACACACCCAGCATATGCGGCACCGTTCGCCGAATGCCGAAATTGGCCCCAGATGCCATCAGCATCATGTTATTGGGCCCTGGCGTGATCGACGAAACAAAGGCAAAGCCGGTCAGGCCAACGAATAATTGTGTGTCCATAAATTGCATTTATATTCCAATGCACGGCGATTTTGGTTGCAAAGTCACGGGAATATCGCGTTAATCGCGCAACATATGACTGATATTGACCCAATCGACGCAAAGATATTGCACCACCTATCCGGCGACGGACGGCTGGCGAATCTGCTGCTGGCCGAACGCATCGGGCTGTCGCCATCGGCCTGTTCGCGGCGGGTGCAAGACTTGGAAAAACGCGGCCTTATCCGTGGCTATCGTGCGGTTCTGGATCGAAGCCAGCTGGGGGTAGGCTTTACCGCCTATGTCGCAGTCGGTCTGTCTAAGCATACCAAAGAGGATCAAAAGGGATTTGAGGTGGCGATTGCATTGGCTGCTGAGGTCCGCGAATGCCATAATGTCACCGGCGGCTTTGAATATCTGCTTCGCGTCGAAACCGCCGATCTTGCCGCCTATAAACATTTCCACACCGAAGTGCTGGGCATATTGCCGCAGGTCAGTTCGATATCGACCTTCGTCGTCATGGATTCGCCAAAAGACGACCGAGCGTAGCAGTGTCGATATAGGAGCCGGATGACCCGCCGAAAAATCGTTGCGGCTGCTTCCGTCAGGATCTGACCGGGTTGGCGACGACAGCGCCCATCCGACTCCCGCGCCGCATATGGCGATCTGCCAGCGAAAAAGCAAGCGTGTGAAACGGATGAGATTTATGGCGCATCGTGCAACCACTTAGATGGTTAAAAACCGCTAGCCACAGCTGACAACGCTTGATTTACCTTGCACTCTTACCGTGCGATATTCATCGGGAGTTGGGCTATGGGTATCCACTTGCTGGACAAATCTGCGGTTTATTATGACGATGCGGCGCTGGAAGATCGCAGCGCGCCGCGCGTCGTACTGAAAATTCCAGCGGCATTGCGGCCATCGGGCGTGACCGGCTTTGGCGTTGTCGTCACGAACCTGTCTCTTTCCGGCTTTGCTTGCGAAGCGACCACGGGAATGCCGGCTGGCGCACGCTGCTGGCTCGCACTGCCGGGGCTGGCACCGCTGCAAGCAGAGGTCATCTGGAACAATGGCTTGATGGTCGGCTGCGCGTTTGCGAACCTGCTCAACCGCTCGATTTTGGACTCGATCCTCAATCGTTTTGGTGTGGTTGTGCCAACGAATTAA
>JBEBKE010000177.1:0-4836 GCA_040079555.1 Sphingorhabdus sp.
GTCGATGCTGTCGTAAAAAGTGGTAAACAGGTTCGATAGCCGCGTAAATTCAGAAACAATTCAGCCGCGATAAGCAAGATTGCGACATCGGCTGGGAATGTGTTATGTTTCTGGCATAAAAACGTTCGAAATTGCTGGGGAGCAACATCATGATACTAACATCTTTGGCACTGGCCATGGCACTCAATATGGCCGCAATGAAGGGCGATCCGCAGGACGACGCCCGCAAAGCGTTCAATAACTGCCTGGTCAAAGAGCATAACGACGCCGTCGAGGCCAAGAAATCGGGTTCAGAATTCAACGACCAAGTCGCCGCTAGCTGTGTGGAAACGCGCAAAACTTATCATGATTTGATTGTGCGCGCAGAGCTTGGCTTTAAGTCGAAACCGGCAGATGCCGAGGAGTTCGCCAAGGAAGAAATTCAGGCGGTGATCGATTCGATCACATCACAATTTGGCGACAATGTTGCCAGCGGCGCGAAGCTTCAGCCTGAAAAATAACTGGCGGACAGGGTGGGATTCGAACCCACGGTGAGCTTCCACCCACGACGGTTTTCAAGACCGTTGCCTTAAACCACTCGGCCACCTGTCCGCACTGTGGCGCCGCATATCCGCTGAATGCTTTCGGTGCAAGTCAGGATGCGCCATTTTCATGCGTTAAAACGAAGCGATGAAGCGGCGGGATGGTTAATTCGTTGCGGACCTACGCTGCGGTTGTGGTAAGATGCACCCAAAGCCTGACTTTAAGGGGAAATTGAGTGAGTAAATTGCGCGCGATGATGTTGGCTGTATCGATGGCGCTGCCGTTGCTCACTGGTTCGGCAGCTGTGCAGGCGCAAGATCCTTCGGCTGTGCCAGATGGTTACAGAGAATATCTTGAAACTGTGCGAGCTAAGGCGGCCAATGAAGGCGTCAGCGCCGCGACATTAAACCGTGTGATCCCCAGCCTGCGCTACAGCGCCCGCGCCGTCGCGCTTGATCGTCAACAGCCAGAAGGTGCATCCGACGCGCCGATACCGATGTTTGCGCCGTATAAGCTCAAGCATGTCGATGCCTCTCGCATTGGCCGTGGCCGGACAAAATACACTGAATTGCGTCCGCTGTTGCAGCGGATTGAAACACAAACCGGCGTGCCAGAGGAAGTCATGCTCGCGATTTACGGGCACGAAACGAATTACGGTACTGTCACGGGTAACTTCCACGCGCCCGACGTGCTGGCATCGCTGGCATTTGAAGGACGCCGCCGTCCGTTGTTTGAGGGCGAACTCGTTGCGGTGATGAAAATGATCGATAAAGGCGTGCCGCAATCGGCGATCACCGGAAGCTGGGCAGGGGCGCTTGGAAAGCCGCAATTCTTGCCATCAGTCTATTTGAAATTGGCGCGCGACGGCGATGGCGATGGTTATGCCGACATCTGGGGCAGCGAAGTTGACGCGATGACCTCGATTGCCAATTATCTTCTGAATGCAGGGTGGCGACGCGATGAACCCTGGGGTTTTGCCGTCAACGCACCGGCAAATCTGAACCGCGAGGCGATCAAAAGCGAATTGGTGGCACCGCGCTGCCCGCGCGTTTTCGCCCGGCACAGCAAATGGATGAAGCTGTCCGAATGGCGGACGCTGGGTATTGCTCCGCAAGGTAGTTGGCCGCAAGGCGACATGCTTGCGACGCTGATCGAACCGGATGGCGAGGGAAAGACTGCCTATTTACTGGGTAGCAACTATCGCGCGATACTGGATTACAATTGTTCAAATTTTTACGCACTTTCTGTGGGGTTGTTGGCTGATGCGATTCATAATTAAGCTTGGTGGCTGCACCGCAGCACTGGCACTTTTGGCATCGTGTGGCGGCGGCGATCGACATATCAACAATCTGCCAACGGCGGCTGAGGCCCCAGTAAAGGGTGCCTCTGATTTTCCTGTACGCATTGGCTCGCCTTACCAAGTAGGAAGCACGACGCACACGCCCGCCGACGTAACCGCCTATGACGAAGTGGGATATGCCAGCTGGTATGGCGCGGAGTTACAGGGACGTAACACCGCGAATGGCGAAGTGTTTTTGCCAACCTATATCACCGCTGCACATAAGACGCTGCCTATGCCTAGCTATGTCGAGATTACCTCGCTCGATACTGGCCGCACGATTTTGGTGCGCGTCAATGATCGCGGACCATTTGCCAATGACCGTTTGATTGATTTGTCTGAAGGTGCAGCAAAGCAGCTCGGCATAACAACGCAAGGTGTCGCGGGCGTCCGCGTTCGCAAGGTCAATCCACCAGAAACTGAACGCGCGATGCTACGCAATGGGCAACCCGCATCGGCGCGGATCGATACGCCGCAATCTTTGTTGAAGGTTTTGCGCGACAAGTTGGTGAAAATGCCAAAGCCATCGGGAGCGATGAACGAGCCAAGGCCTGCTCCAGTTAAATCCACCCCGGGTGCTGCTCCGCAACCCAAGCCCGCGCCAACATCCGACGGTCGTTTTGTCCGCGAAGGCGCTTCGGGCTCGAAACCTGTCGCAAAGCCAGCGCCGAAACCCACTGCGAAGCCCGCAACAACACAGGTCGCCGCCGCTGGCTATGTAGTACAAATTGCGGCGTTCTCGTCTCGTGCGCGGGCGGATGAATTAGCACGCAAAATGGGCGCTAGGGTCGCGGCAAGTGCCGATGGCAAGCTGTTTCGCGTTCGTTTTGGGCCGTTCGCAACTGAGGCAGAGGGGCAGCGTTCATTGGCCGATGCACAAAAACGCGGTTATCCTCAGGCTAGGCTGTTTCGCGAATAGCAATTGCTAGCGTCGCTGTGTGATGCTCGCTAACAGGCGGTGATGATATTGGCCCCGATCCTGTTAATGGTCGCTGCACCGGCGATGCCTATTGCGCCCGAAAGCGCAGCACCCGTTGCGTATCTGTATGACGTGTCATCTGGTGCGACATTGCTATCGCGCGATGCTGAACGCCGCATTGCAACAGCCTCAATGGCAAAAATGATGACGGCTTGGGTCGTGTTTGAAGCGATCAAGGCAGGAAAGTTAAAGCCCAAACAAAGCTTTCCGGTCCGCGATGCGACATGGGCGAAATGGAACAATACCGGCTCCAGCATGTTCCTAAAAGCCCGTGAAAATGTATCAGTCGAAAACCTGCTGCACGGCATATTGACCGTTTCCGGCAACGACGCGTCTGTCGTTCTTGCAGAGGGAATGGCCGGAACCGAGGCAGAATTCGCTAAACGCATGACCGCCGAGGCGAGACGTATGGGAATGAAAAACAGCCGTTTTGGAACGGCGAACGGTTGGCCCGACGAAGGCCGAACATTTTCGACCGCGCATGACCTGGCGTTGCTGGCGGACCGGATCGTGAACGACCATCCCGCTTTGTTTCGGCAATATTTCGGGCAACGCAGTTTCACTTGGAACGGCGTGACGCAGGCCAATCGCAATCCACTGCTTGGCGCGATTGCGGGTGCAGATGGCATGAAAACCGGCCATAGCGACGAAGCTGGCTATTGCCTTGTTGGCACAGTGCAGCAAGGCAAACGACGATTGTTGCTGGTCATCGCCGGACTATCGACACAGGCAGAACGCATCAATGAAGCTCGGAATATAATGAAATGGGGGTTTGAAGCTTTTGTCTCTAAACCACTTTATTCACGCGGGCGCTATGTTGCGGAGGTGCCGGTTCAATTGGGCGATCAAAGCACAATCCGCCTGATCGCCCCCCGCGATTTAGCGGCTACGCTGCCAAAGGGGGCCGTCAAACCAATCAGCCTGTCTTTGCGTTACAAAGGCCCAGTGCGCGCACCATTTAAAAAGGGTGCCGAACTCGCCGAGCTTATCGCGAAGCTGCCAGATGGCAGTACGCAGGTGATGCCGTTAGTCGCGTCCGAAGCAGTCGGTAAGGCAGGCTTTTTCGGGCGCGCTTGGAATGGCGCTAAATCATTGGTGGGCGCATAATGGGCGAGGGCGTATTTCTGTCGATCGAAGGCGGCGAAGGCGTTGGCAAATCTACGCAAATTGCGGCTTTAAAGGGTGTTTTAGAAGGCGTTGGTGTTGACGTGGTTCTAACGCGAGAACCCGGCGGTACGGAAGGCGCAGAGGCCATTCGTCAATTGTTACTCGGTGGCAGCGACGATCGCTGGGGCGCGAGGTCAGAGGCTTTGTTGTTTGCCGCTGCACGCGGAGACCATGTCGAAAAGCTTATCAAGCCGTCGCTTGCTGCTGGGAAATGGGTCATTTCTGACCGCTTCATAGACAGTAGCCGCGCCTATCAGGGTGTCAGTCTTGGTCTTGGCGATGCCGATATCGTGGAACTGCACAGGATAGGCAGTGACGGGTTTTTGCCGCACCGCACTTTGGTGCTTGATCTCAGCGATGCAGAGGCCGCTAGTCGCGCCAATGCCCGTGACAACGGGCGGTCCGACCGGATCGGCGGCCGCGACACCGCATTTCATGCCAATGTCCGCCGGGCTTTTCACCAATTTGCGGCGACTGAACCACAGCGTGTCCGCCTAATCGATGCGGCGGGTGCAGCCGATGATGTTACCGCTCGGCTGATCGCTGCTATCGCCGATTTGTTGCCGTCATGACGTCACATTGGGTCGGTCATGATGCGAATTGGACGCAGTTTTCCGCCGGTTTGGCGGCAGGAAAGCTCCACCATGGCTGGATTTTGGCCGGGCCGCGAGGAGTGGGTAAATCCGGGTTCGCTGCGCGGGCGGCGGCGGCGTTGGTTGATCCTGATGACCGTCAAACGCGTTTGATAGAGCAACGGGCGCATCCCGATATCCATTGGATACAGCGACTGGCAAAAGACCCACCAAAGGAAGGCGAGACGGCAGATCCT
>JBEBKE010000178.1:0-4797 GCA_040079555.1 Sphingorhabdus sp.
ATCTGCGGGCGTTTTGAAGGCTTTGACGAGCGCTTGTTCGATGCCCGACCGCAGATAGAGCAGGTCAGCATGGGTGACATCGTCCTTTCCGGCGGGGAAATGGGCGCTTTGATGCTACTCGACGCTTGCATTCGGCTGCTTCCCGGCGTAATGGGCGCGGCTTCCAGTGGGGATGATGAGTCTTTTGAACAAGGGCTTCTCGAATATCCGCACTATACCCGACCCGCATTGTGGGAAGGGCGCACGATCCCTGAAGTGCTGCGATCGGGGGATCATGCGAAGATCGACGAATGGCGGAAACGTCAATCCGAGAACGACACACGGTTACGCAGGCCAGACCTTTGGGAACGCTACAAGGGCGTTCGGGACTGACCTGCCTCTGTCGCGCAGCATGAAGAAGGAAGAAGACAGGCTATGAACCTGATCCAGACGCTTGAGCAAGAAGCTATTGCTGAACTTGCCGCCAAGAAAACCATTCCGGCATTTCGTGCCGGCGATACCCTGCGCGTCGGCGTAAAGGTTATCGAGGGTGAACGCACCCGTACCCAGAATTATGAAGGCGTGTGCATTGCGCGTTCGAACAAAGGCATGGGATCGAACTTCACCGTTCGCAAAATGTCGTTCGGCGAAGGCGTTGAACGCGTATTCCCATTATATTCGCCAAACGTCGAAAGCATCGAAGTGGTTCGCCGCGGCGCTGTGCGTCGTGCGAAACTTTACTATCTGCGTGGCCGCACTGGTAAGAAGGCACGTATTGCCGAACGCCGTGACCCACGTCCGATTAAGGGAACGACCGCGATCACATAAGGTCTGATCCCGCACGTTCTTTAACCGAACAGCAAAGGCCGGGGTCCCAACAGACCCCGGCCTTTTTCGTTTTGACCATTGGTCAATGAAACACATTCGTCATTCCCGCGAAGGCGGGAATCCATCACCGGATGTCGAAGTTTCATCGGCAGGTGATGGACCCCCGCCTTCGCGGGGGTGACGAAAACAAAAAAAGATCGATGAATTTTTGCTAAAGGAAGTTTGAAATGGGTTATCGCGTCGTTGTCGCCGGAGCCACAGGCAATGTGGGCCGAGAAATGTTGAACATCCTTGCTGAACGCGAGTTTCCGATTGATGAAATCGCGGTGCTGGCATCGGCCCGGTCGCAAGGGCTTGAGGTGGATTTTGGCGAAACTGGCAAGATGCTGAAGATTCAGAATATCGAGCATTTCGACTGGACCGGATGGGACATCGCTTTGTTCGCTGTGGGATCGGACGCGACCGCGGTCTACGCACCCAAAGCTGCTGCTGCAGGCTGTGTGGTCATCGATAACAGCTCGCTGTACCGTATGGACCCCGATGTGCCATTGATCGTGCCAGAGGTGAACCCAGGCGCGATTGATGGATATAAACGCAAGAACATCATCGCCAACCCCAATTGCTCGACCGCACAAATGGTCGTTGCGTTGCAGCCTTTGCACGCGGTCGCGACGATTAAGCGCGTTGTCGTTTCGACATACCAGTCGGTGTCTGGCGCGGGTAAAGAAGGCATGGACGAATTGTTCGAACAATCGCGCAACATCTTTGTCGGCGATTCTGCGGAGCCGAAAAAGTTCACGAAACAAATCGCGTTCAACGTGATCCCGCATATCGACAAATTCCTCGACGATGGCTCGACCAAAGAAGAGTGGAAGATGGTCGTCGAGACCAAGAAGATCATGGGACCAAAGATCAAAGTCACCGCCACCTGCGTGCGCGTGCCGGTGTTCGTTGGCCATTCGGAATCGATCAATATCGAATTTGAAAACGAATTGTCCGCCGAAGACGCGCAGAATATCTTGCGTGAAGCCCCCGGCGTGATGCTGGTCGATAAGCGCGAAGACGGCGGCTATGTAACCCCTGTCGAATGCGTCGGCGATTTCGCAACCTTCATCAGCCGCGTTCGCGACGACTCCACCGTTGAAAACGGCATCAACCTGTGGTGCGTTTCGGATAACCTGCGCAAAGGCGCTGCGCTGAACGCGGTGCAGATTGCAGAATTGCTAGGCCGTCGGCACTTGAAGAAGGGGTGATAGCGGTTCAAGATGGTCGGCATGACACATTATGCCGACCTCTATTTTTCATTCCGCTCCCCCTACAGCTACCTCGCCATTGGGCGGTACCGCGCGATGATGGCCGAGTGGGATTTGGAAATCACGCTGCGTCCAGTCTATCCGTTGGCAATCCGCGAGCCGGATTTCTTTGAACGCAGCCACCCCAATTGGATGCGTTACACCTTTACCGATATGTTTCGCGTGGCGCAGTTTCATGGCATTCCCTTTGGTCCGCCAAGGCCCGATGTGATTGTGCAGGATCTGGCGACGCGCAAAATTTCAGCGGAGCAGCCATATGTCTTTCGCCTGACGCGGCTTGGCCAAGCGGCTGCGCGGCGGGGCAAAGGACTTGCCTTTGCGCATGAAGTGGCGTCGCTGATCTGGGGCGGTGCCGAAAATTGGCATGAGGGTGCGCATTTGGCGGGCGCTGCCGAGCGTGCCGGACTGAACCTTGCCGAACTGGATGCCGAGGCGCTTGCTGAGGCGGAGGCTCTCGATGCCGACATCAAAGCCAATCAGGCGGCTTTGGAAGCAGGCGGCCATTGGGGGGTTCCGACATTGATCTTTGATAGTGAGCCATTTTACGGGCAGGACCGGATCGAGATGGCATTGTGGCGGATGCAGCAAAAAGGTTTGGAGAAACGCGCATGAGCGAGATGATGGCAGGCGGCTGCCAATGCGGGCGGGTGCGTTATACGGTCGATATCGACAGTGACGACGCCTATTGGTGCCATTGCCGCATGTGCCAAAAGGCGACGGGTGGGATGGCGGCTGCTTTTGTCGAGGTGACCGCGGATGAAGTTCATTGGCTTACAGAGCCCGATTGGTATGACAGCTCGCCAGTTGCACAGCGCCCGTTCTGTTCACGATGCGGGACGCCGCTCGGCTTTGGCTGGAAAGACCGGACAGGTGGTTTCGATTTGACAGTCGGTAGCTTTGACGATCCATCCCGATTTAGACCGGTGGCACATGCCGGTGCGGAAGGTATCCACGAAGCTTGGCTCGACACGCGCGATTTGCCCCGTCATTTCAGCGCGACAACGGATAGCGTTGCCGAACGCTGGAAAGCAGCGGGATTGGATGTTCCGGAATGAGCGTGAAGACTTGGCATTTTGAGGCGGGCGACGGCGTCCGGCTTGCAGTCCACGAGTTGGGCGAAGGCCGACCTTTAATTCTGCTGCACGGCTATTTCAGCGACGCAGCAACTAACTGGATCAAATATGGCCATGCGGCGTTGTTGGCGAGTGCCGGTTTTCGCGTCATCATGCCCGATCTGCGCGCGCATGGGCAGAGCGACAAGCCGCATGATCCGATCCATTACCCACGCGATATCTTGGCTGATGATCAGTTTGCTCTGATTGAGCATTTGGAGCTGACTGATTTCGACCTTGGCGGTTATTCCTTGGGCGGACGGACTGTGGCGCGGATGCTGGCACGCGGCTGCGCGCCGAGGCGTGCGGTTATTTCCGGAATGGGATTGCAGGGTTTAACGGACACAGACCAACGGGCAGGGCATTTCCGCAATGTGTTGGAGAACATCGGAAAACACGAACGCGGCAGTCCGGCATTTATGGCAGAGGCGTTTTTGAAAACCTCGGGCGGTGATCCTGTGGCGCTATTGAGGATATTGGACAGTTTTGTCGATACGCCGGTTGAGGCAATTGCCGGCTTCAATCTGCCCGTTGCCGTTGTGTGCGGCGTGGAGGATCAGGATAATGGTTCCGCTGCGGCACTGGCCAATATGTTGCCACAAGGGACACTGATTTCAGTTCCTGGGAACCATATGAGCGCGGTGGTCAAACCTGAATTGGGGCAGGCGTTTTGCGATTTTTTATTGGGGGACGAGGTATGAATGAAGGACAACTTGAAAAAAGATTCTGGCGCTATTGGCTTGGCGGTTTGCTGATCCTCGCGATCATGATTGCGATGAACCCCTGGTTCACAAACGACGTATCTCCTTGGGGCATCCGGGATCATCAATCGGCAGCGACCGCGCTTCGCGTCGATGCCATTCAGGCGGCATGGCAAGCGGCGGGCGTGATGAATTTGGCGCGGTTCGGGATTGCCCTCGATCTGATTTACATCGGTGTGTATTCGTTCGGCGCATATTGTGGCGGGCGGCTTTTCGCGCAATCTGAGCGTCCAGCGTTGCGACGTTTGGGATGGATTATCATCGCTGCGGCGGTGGTTGTTGGCGTTGCGGATTATGCCGAAACGATTTGCCAGTTTGTGCAGGCGATGACGTTTAAGGGCGACGATATGCTGGCCAGCATTGCTGCCACGGCACAACCGATCAAGTCGACCGCTTTTCTGACGACGTTCATTGGTCTGCTAGCTGCGCTTTTGTTTCGACGAATGGCACGCCGCGCGGCTTGACGCGCGCGGGCGCTAGGCGCACTCTCCCGCCATATTGATATTCTGGGGAGTTTTTCGATGAAGTATCTTGTTTCGGTTGTCGCGCTTGCGGCGGCATCCATTTCGGCACCTGCATTTGCGCAGAATACCACTGCGCCAACAGTTTCAGAGGCAGAGGCCTTTGTTGCTGCGGCAGAGAAAGACCTGTTCGATTTTTCCATCGAGGCGGGCCGCGTCCAATGGATCAAGGCCACCTATATAACCGAAGATACCGATGCGATTGCCGCCAAATATGGTGCGGTTGGTACGGAAAAGTCGGTCAAATATGCGCTGGAGGCAGCGAAATATCAGGGCGTTGTTG
>JBEBKE010000179.1:0-4765 GCA_040079555.1 Sphingorhabdus sp.
GGTACGGCATTACCGTCGCTATAGCCCGCCGATATGAACGAAGCGACCCCCGAAGCATATAATGAGATCAACCGGCAAATCGCCGCAAGCTGCAAGATTACAAGCCGAAGCCGGGACGCGGTGCAGTTGATCGCAGTGTCGAAAACACGGAAGGGCGATGAAATTCTACCATTGCTGAACGCTGGCCACCGCGTGTTCGGCGAAAACCGTGTGCAAGAGGCTCAGGACAAATGGCCAGCGTTGAAGGCCGATTTTCCCGATGTCGAATTGCACCTGATCGGGCAGTTACAATCGAACAAAGCCGATGAAGCCGTTGCCACGTTTGACTATATCCACGCGCTCGACCGGATTTCGCTGGTCAAGGCACTCGGCAAAGCAATGCGCGACCAAAGCAAATCCGTCCCGTGCTTCCTGCAAGTCAACATCGGCGAGGAAGAACAAAAAGGTGGCTGCGCCATCGCCGACATCCCCGCTTTGCTAAATGCAGCTAAGGGTGAAGGCGTCCCGATCATCGGCCTGATGTGCTTGCCGCCTGCCGATATTGAACCTGCGCCATTTTTCGCTTTGCTTGCTGAACTGGCCGCGCGCCATGGGCTAAGCCAACTAAGCATGGGCATGTCCGACGATTTCGGCACCGCGATCATGCTGGGCGCCACGCATATTCGCGTTGGCACTGCTTTATTTGGAAATCGCGCCTAAGGGAAAGCAAAGCACCCGCCCCGCAGCGGGTATCAACGCCTCCAGCCTGTGCCTACCACAAGCCTTTGATATGGCGTCATGATCCGCATCAAGCCCACCCGTTAAAGCCCCGAACGCGGGGAGTATCAACTTAGTTTGGGAGCGCACAAAGCAGCGCCGCGACACCATCCGCCCGCGCAACTGCTGGCGCAGTTTTGGATGGAAATGCCCGGACATTTCCGGCTGGTTGTCGGTCGGTTCTGCTTCGTGGCGTAGAACGATGCCGTCCACGACCATCTCGCCAAACACGCGCCCGCCCCAATTCGCACCGATGCCAGGATCATGGTTGCCAACAATCCAGCGCCAATCGAGCGCAGCCGTTAAACCCCACAGCAAAGCCGCAGCCTCTGTCTCCAACCGAGCCTCTCCGCCATCATCGTGGAAGTTATCGCCAAGACACCATACTGCCGTAGCGCCGAAACGTTCGGCCAGCCCTGCCAGTTCGGACAACGTCGCGCGGCTATCATAAGGCGGCAACATCTGGCCGGTTGCGGCGTAGCTCGACGCCTTTTCAAGATGCAAATCAGCAACCAGCAAAGCTTTATGATCCGGCCAGAAAAGCGCAGCCTCACCCGCTGAAACAAATTCGCGATCAGCAAATGAAAACGTTGCGAGCATGGCTGCGCTATGCGCATCTCATCGTTGGCTGACAAGGGCTTCAAGCCCTTCTCCATCCCCTAATTCATCGCCAGCTGAATACCATTTCGTTTACCAGCACCCTTTGGCAAATCAAAGCCCACGCGCCTGTTGCTAAAATCAACCAACACGCGATCAAACAGCTTCATCGCGTCCATCCCCAATAAAATTGCAGGCTTTCGTTCCAGCTTTAGCGCTTTGAACGCGTAATTATCCGCAAAGGTTACGGGAAGATCAGAAATCGTGACGCCGCCGATGGCGATATCGCGCACTTGCGTGAAATCACCTTCCAAAATCTCGCCAGTAACACTCCGCATTCGGACAGGCACATAGTCAAAACGCATGTCGCGTTTGCGCAAACGATCGCGCAACGCATAATTCCCCATGCTCGTCTGCGCGCCGGTGTCGAGGATGATATCAACTTTCACGCCGCCCACCTCCGCATCTGATAGGATCATCCGGCCTGCTTTCCGCTTTGCTGTAACGACGATCATCCCCTTTTCGAGTCGGCCCAGCTTTGACTTCCGTTTCGACGGCAGCACATCCATTTTCGTATTTCTAAAATCGAGCAAAACCTTGTGGTCTTCAAGGCTGTCGATACCAAGCAGACCATAAGCGCCTAGATTGCTACGTTCCAAACCCGGAGCTTCGATCAATTCGACATTGATCGTATTCATCGTCAGGTTTTCGATCATGTACGAATCGGCAAAGGCTGTGCCGGTGATCGTCGCCAATTTCAGCTGCGGTCCTTGTTCCAGCTTTAGTGTCTTTGCCAGATCGTTGGCGATGACAGTTCGTTCGGCGCCAGTATCGACGATGAAGGGATAAGTGACACTGCCGTTTATGCTGACCGGCACCGTCATCCGGTCGCTGCGGTCGACATCGAATTCTTGGATAAAGCCGGGCACCAATTCCGTTTCAGGCGCTGCCGTCGTTTCAACTGCCGTATTCTGCTGCGCAATCGCTGGCCCGACAGCCAATAATGCCAACGCGGATACCAAAAGCCGTCTGCTCTGCCTCAACATAGCACTCTCCTATAATGGTGAAGCTACGCCTGTATGCGCCACGTTACAAGCCGCGCGCTCCCCAACTTGTTCAGGGCGTCATCGCGATCCCGGCTAGGCTCTCTGCCTCGATCAACAGCGCATCATCAACCGAACCTTGGGCCACGCTTTCGCGCCCGATCATCACCATTAACGGCACTGCCATCGGACTAACGCGATCAAGCGACATGTGCAGCATCGTCCCCGCTGCACGGTCAAGCAAATCACCCAACCGGCCGACATCGGTCAACCGCGCCCGCGCATCGGCCCATGCGGCTTGCAGCAACAGATGGTCAGGCTCGTACTTGCGCAATACATCGTAAATCAGGTCGGTCGAAAACGTGACCTGCCGCCCCGATTTGCGCTTTCCGGGATGGTTGCGTTCGACAAGGCCAGAG
Organism: Sphingorhabdus sp.; assembly: GCA_040079555.1. Lineage (GTDB taxonomy): Bacteria > Pseudomonadota > Alphaproteobacteria > Sphingomonadales > Sphingomonadaceae > Sphingorhabdus_B. The sequence continues at coordinate 2,816 of JBEBKE010000179.1, forward strand.
ATAATGGCAACTTCGCGGAATGCGCGTTTCAGAAGGTAGCTGTTCTCCACCCACTCAACAAATTCGTCCGCCAAAATATCGGCGGAAAATAGCGACGCTGGGTCAAGCACCGGCTCCAGCGACCAGACGCCCAACGCATAATCATTGGCGACAAACCCCATCGGTTTCAGCCCGCGCATCTCCATGCGTTTGGTGACGAGCATTCCCAAAGACTGGTGCGCGTTCCAACCTTCAAACGGATAAACGACCAGATAATGCCGCCCGTCATGCGGGAAAGTTTCGGCAAGCAACTGCCCCGGCTCTGGCATCGCGCTGCGGTGGTCCTGCATTTCCAACCATTCGCGGACATCGTCGGGAAACCGCGCCCAGCCTGCTCGATCAGTCAAAAATGCGCGCACCCGTTCGGACAGATGCGTGGTCAGTGGCATCCGCGCACCCATATAGCTGGGGATTGACGACGCCTTTTTCGCGGCGCGCACGTACAGCTCAAGGTCTTTGATACTCTCTACCTGCAGCGCTATTCCGGCAAAGATAAAGCTGTCGCCCGGGCGCAGCGACGCCGCAAAACTCTCCTCAACACGCCCCAGACTGCGGCCATTTCGGAACCGCACATCCAGCATCACTGCATCGACGATGATACCAGCGTTAAACCGGTGCTGCGCGGCAAATTTGGGGTGGGATAGACGCCAGTTACCAGCCTTATCCGGGACGAGCTTCCGAAACTTGTCATAGGCTTTCAGCGCATAGCCGCCGGTGGCAACAAACTCGATCACGCGGTGAAACGTCGCTGCATCTATCGCGCTGTAGGGCAAAGCTGACTGCACCTCGTCCAACAACGCCGCCTCGTCAAATGGTCCTGCACAGGCCACGCCCATCAAATGCTGCGCCAGCACATCCAGCCCTCCGGGGCGGAAATCCTCTCCGTCGCGTTGCCCCGCGACCACCGCGTCATAGGCCGCCTGCGCCTCCAGATATTCAAACCGATTGCCGGGCACGAGGATGGCTTTTGATGGCTCATCCATGCGGTGATTGGACCGGCCAATACGCTGCAACAGCCGCGATGAACCCTTGGGCGCACCCATTTGAATCACGCAATCGACATTGCCCCAATCAACGCCCAGATCAAGCGAGGCGGTGCAGACCAAAGCCCGCAATTCGCCGCGCGCCATGGCGCGCTCCACCTTGCGCCGCGCCTCGACCGATAACGATCCGTGGTGGATGCCGATGCTGAATTTCGGGTCGTTGGCGTCCCACAATTTCTGAAAGATAAACTCAGCCAAAAACCGCGTGTTGCAGAATATCAGCGTTGTGCGGTTGCGCCCGATTTCCTCGATCAGCTGCGGTACGGCATGTTGGCCGCTATGCCCCGACCACGGTACGCGGCCTTCGGGGAGCAGGATTTCGAGGTTAGGCTCCGCTGCCGCTTCGCCCTCGACCAGCCGGACAGAGTTGATATCGCCATAAGGGGCGAGCCATGCGCGGTATTCATCGGGATCGGATATCGTCGCGGATAGGCCCACCCGATGCAAACCGGGCGACAGTTTTTGTAACCGCGCAATCGATAGCGCCAACAGGTCGCCCCGTTTGCTGTTCGCAAAGGCGTGGATTTCATCAACGATAATCCGCTTTAGCCCCGCGAACATGAAAACGCTGTCCTCATGGCTGAGCAACAATGACAGCGATTCCGGCGTCGTCAGCAAGATATGCGGCGGCTTCACCCGCTGCCGGGCTTTCTTTTCCGACGGCGTGTCGCCGGTGCGGGTTTCGATGCGGATAGGGAGGCCCATTTCTTCAACCGGTGTCAGCAGGTTGCGCTGAACGTCCACGGCGAGCGCTTTGAGCGGGGAGATGTAGAGGGTGTGGAGGGTGTTGTTGTTCTTACTGAGCCCCTCCCCTTCAGGGGAGGGGTTGGGGTGGGGCTTGTCGGCCAAAGCTGCGCTATCCTGACAG
>JBEBKE010000180.1:0-4705 GCA_040079555.1 Sphingorhabdus sp.
GTTTGTGCTGGAGCGGGATCGTTGAAAACGGCCAGCCGAACTCAGGGACAGTCCCAAAGGGGACAGTCCCCAATCCAATAGGGGGAGCGACATGAGCAAGCGTATCGGCGTCTATCCGGGGACATTTGACCCAATCACCTTGGGCCATATGGACATCATCAAACGCGGCGCAAAGTTGGTCGATGAGCTGATTATCGGCGTTACGACCAATATCGCCAAATCGCCGATGTTTAACGATGATGAGCGGATCGCGATGGTTAAACGCGAAGTTGCCACCATCGGCAATGCCAATATCCGCGTCGTTGGTTTCAACTCTTTGCTGATGGACTTTGCCGAGGCGCAGGGGGCTGCAACCGTCATTCGCGGCATTCGCGGCGTAACCGATTTTGAATATGAGTATCAACTGACCGGGATGAACCGGCAGTTGAACGACCGCGTCGAAACGGTGTTCCTGATGGCCGATGTGTCTTTGCAACCCATTGCCAGCAAGCTGGTAAAGGAAATCGCACTTTACGATGGTGACATCCGCAAGTTTGTGACCCCCGCTGTGCGTAACGAAGTTGTGGCGCGGGTGAGGGCACAGAAAGCTAAGACTGCCTAAAGGCGGCGCTTAATCCGTCGGCATGTCCAAATATTCTTTCGGCACATGGATCGCCCTTGCCGCCAATTGAATCTCGCGGACAAACGATATCAACGCGCCCGCGAGCAGCAACAGCGACAGCATGAACACCGCCACAATAAAGCTGGCGAGCGAGACACCGGCTAACCCCATCAGGAACAGCAGCCCAATCATCACGATCACTGCGATGCCCGACAGAACCGAAAACAGGATCGACAGCTCCACCGCTTTCATCCGCTGATGTGATATCCGCAATTCGTCGATGACGCGGTAGAGATCAGCACCTTGGACGCGGCGATGCTTTTCCTGCAATTCCCGAGAACGATCAACAATCCGCGATAACCGTCCCGTCAAGACATTGAGCAAACTACCCAATGCGACAAGCAAAAACGCGGGCGTCAGCGCGGTTTGCAAAACCGATATCACCGTTTGCATGTCGATGCCCAATTGACTGGTCATGCTACGTCGCCTTTCGCCGCAGCGATATCGCGCAAGTCAGTTTTCAGCAATTTGCCGATATGGCTGCGCGGCATTTCGTCGATGGAATAAAGCGCCGACAATCGCTGTGTTTTTCCCAATTGCGCATTCGCCGCCGCCAGCAATGCGTCGGTATCCAGCACTGCCCCCTTCGCGCCACTCACAAAACCGACCGGCGTTTCGCCCCATTTATCCGACGGCATACCGATGACGGCTGCCTCTTCGACCCCGGGCAGCCCCAGCAAGATGTTTTCCAAATCAACCGGATAGATGTTAAACCCGCCAGAGATAATCATGTCCTTTGATCGACCGAGTAGCTCAACAAAACCCTCTGCATCCACGCGGCCAATGTCACCCATGCGTTGCCAGCGGCTGCCGTCTTCGTCGATCCAGCTCGCTTCGCGGGTTTTTTCGGGCTGGTTCTGATAGCCCGTCATCATCGTTGCTGAACGGCCAACAAGCTCACCGATTTCGCCCGCCGGCAAGCGGTTGCCCGCCTCATCTATGGTGAATACCTCGCTACCCGCCCAAGGGATACCGACGGTGTGCAGCTTGTCTGGATGCTCATGCGCTTGCAGCAAACAGACGACGCCGCCTTCGGTCATTGAATAGATTTCGACGAGCCCGCCTGGCCAGCGTGCCACCACCTCAGCCTTTAATGCCGCAGCAAACGGCGCGCTGGTGCAGTATTTCAACCAATAGCCAGACAGGTCGTAATCATCAAATTTCTCAAATTCCATCAACCGTTTATATTGCACCGGAACCAGCATCGTGTGCGTGATCCGGTATTTTTGGGCGCGGTCTAAATATCCCACAACATCGAATTTCCCCATCAGATGCAGCGTGCCACCATAAGCAAGCGTCGGAATCACCAGCGCCAAGGTAGTGTTCGAATAGAGCGGCGTCGAGGCAAGCGATGCGGCCTCTGGCGCGCCATAACCTGTATTCGCGCCAACGGTGGCGTGCCGCCAGCGCATCTGCCGCGAATGGATGATCCCCTTTGGCGTTCCCGTCGTGCCGCTGGAATAGATGATATTGAACGGATCATCCGGCCCGCAATCATGCGGAGCCGCGACGGCCCCTTCCTCGGCCATCCACCCGTAGATATCGGAATGGCTATCCAACGTTGCATCAAGCATGACGATTTTTGCGATGGGTAACTCAAAGCCCGCAAGGTCCGCCAGTTTCGGCGCATCGATAAACAGATGCATCGCCCCTGAATCGCGCATCATCGCCTCCAACTGAGCCGGCGTCGCTGAGGTTGTGAGCGGAGCCGCACAGCCCCCTGCCCGCACAGCCCCCAAATAGGCGAGCGCATAGCGAACACTGCTTGTCCCCAAGATCGCAACCGCCTGCCCTTTTTTCAGGCCATCGCGCTGGAGCTGCGCCGCGATGCGTTCGACACGTGCGGCAACCTCGGCCCAATTAAGGCTTTCATTGCCGTCACTTAGCGCAAGGCGTTCAGGTCGCTCGCGTCCCCATGCAGCGATTAGAGCGGTGTAGTCGCCATAAGGTTGTTCTAGTTCGGTGTTGGGATTGAAGGGCATTTGGTTACTCTTTGTCTGCTTGCTAGGAAATATCGTGCCAGATTTTGGTTTGAAAGAAATAAGGGAAATAAGAAATAAGTGGCTTAGTGCTTTCCATACTCGTTGTTCATGATTCTTCTCGTTCCTTCGCTCAACATTTCGCCACCGAAATTCATTAGGATACCGAGAGGTTGGTTGAGCAGCCGAACATAGGTCAAAGCTTGACGATGATGCAGGCTTGTTAGCTTATCGAGCGACTTCAATTCAACCACCAGCAAATTATTGACAAGCAGGTCAAGGCGATACGCATCGGGAAATGATATTCCATCAATGACGATACTGACCGGCATTTGCCGGTCAATTTTATAACCAGCCCGCTCCAGTCGGCTTGCCAGAACAGTCTCATATACTGACTCCATCAAGCCAGGCCCAAGCTCTTTATGCAACTGGAGACCCGTATTAAAAACGATTTTGAACAACCGCTCATGTTCAGAATGCACCATATCTTATCCCTTTTTCTTATTTCCCTTATTTCTTCCAAACCAAAACATGGCACAACGCGTCAGACAGACCAAACACCTCAACTACCTAGGCAAATATATGTGGACAACGCGGCCTAAAGCTTGGGTTTCCTGTCCCTTTGCCCTATGGTGTCCACATGAGTGAAACCCCCGAAGAACGCACCGGCGATAGCGCCGCAAATCCCAACCAGAATGAATATGGTGCAGACAGCATCAAGGTGTTGAAAGGGCTGGACGCCGTGCGCAAACGCCCAGGCATGTACATCGGCGATACCGACGATGGTTCGGGCCTGCACCACATGGTTTTTGAGGTTTCCGACAATGCGATTGACGAGGCGCTCGCGGGTCATTGCGACCTGGTGCTGATCGAGCTCAACCCCGATGGATCAGTGTCGGTTGAGGATAACGGTCGCGGTATCCCGACAGGGATGCACAGAGAAGAAGGCGTTTCTGCCGCCGAAGTCATCATGACTCAGCTGCACGCCGGCGGGAAGTTTGAAAATACCAGCGACGATAATGCCTATAAGGTTTCGGGCGGGCTGCACGGTGTCGGCGTGTCGGTGGTCAACGCGCTGTCAGAGTTTCTGGAGCTCACCATCTGGCGGGAGGGCAAAGAGCATTGGATGCGCTTTGAACATGGCGATGCAGTCGCGCCGCTGATCGTTAAGGGCGATGCGCCTGTCGCCGACGGCAAGCCGAAAAAGGGCACGCGCGTGACCTTTATGGCATCGACCAATACATTCAAAAACGTGCTCGAATTTGATTTTGACAAGTTGGAGCATCGCTATCGCGAATTGGCGTTCCTGAATTCGGGCGTCCGCATTTTGCTGCGCGATAATCGCCATGCCGACATCAAGGAGCATGATCTCTATTATGAAGGCGGAATCGCAGCGTTCGTCAAATATCTGGACCGCAACAAAACGCCGATCATTCCAGAACCGATTGCGATTTCGTCCGAGCGTGACGGCATCGGCATCGATGTCTCGCTGGAATGGAACGACTCTTATTACGAAAACGTGTTGTGCTTTACCAACAACATTCCGCAGCGCGATGGCGGCACGCACATGGCCGCATTCCGTGCGGCACTGACCCGCACGATCAACAATTATGGCGAGAAATCCGGCATCCTGAAAAAGGAAAAGGTCAACTTGACCGGTGAGGATATGCGCGAAGGCCTGACCGCGATTGTGTCGGTTAAACTGCCGGATCCCAAATTCTCGTCACAGACTAAGGACAAGCTGGTCTCGTCCGAAGTACGGCAACCGCTTGAAAGCCTGATGGCGGACAAGATGGTTGAGTGGCTGGAGGAAAATCCGGCGCATGCAAAGACGTTGATCCTGAAAATCATCGATGCCGCCGCCGCGCGTGAAGCAGCACGTAAGGCGCGTGAAGCATCGCGCAAATCGGTAATGGGTATCGCGTCGCTTCCGGGCAAGCTTGCCGATTGTCAGGAAAAAGACCCGGCGAAGTCTGAACTGTTCCTGGTCGAAGGTGACTCCGCTGGCGGATCCGCCAAGCAAGGCCGCGACAGGCATTATCAGGCGATCCTGCCGCTAAAGGGT
>JBEBKE010000181.1:0-4704 GCA_040079555.1 Sphingorhabdus sp.
TCTTGCCCGCGTCGTCATTCGGATGCTGGATGAGCAGGATCAGTTTACGATCCTTGCCTGCACAGCGTTGGTTGCGCAATTTTGCGGACAGGCGATGATCAACATGGCGGTTAATCTGGGGATATTCCCGTCAAAGGGCATGACTTTGCCGTTTATCAGCTATGGCGGGTCTTCTTTGATCGCGCTGGCACTGTGTTGCGGATTGATTCTCGCGCTGACGCGGCGCAACCCATATCTTGACCAGACGCCGTATATCGTAAAGGGCGGGCTATGACAATTTCCAGGCACTATATCCTCGCCGCTGGCGGCACCGGTGGCCATGTGATGCCCGCCTTTGCTTTGGCGACCGAATTGATGCTGCGCGGCCACCATGTTGCCCTGATAACTGATGATCGCGGCATGAAGATTCCGGGCTGTCCCGAAAAGCTTGCCCGCCATGTCTTGCCAGCGGGCCGCGCTGGCGGCGGACCAAAGGCGTGGCTGAATGCTGCACGCAGCATCGCCAAGGGGCGCGGCATGGCGCGCGAACTGAACCGCCATTTTGAACCCAGCTGTGTGGTCGGCTTTGGCGGTTATCCAGCGTTGCCCGCGTTGCTCGCGGCCTTTGCCGATAAAATCCCGACGGTTATTCACGAACAAAACGCAGTCCTGGGCCGCGTCAACCGCTTCGTCGCACCAAAGGTGAGTGCAATTGCGACGGCGTATCCCGATGTATTGCGGATAGCAAAGGGCCATCTGGCCAAGGTTACGTTAGTCGGCAATCCTGTGCGCGAGGAAGTCATTGCGCTGCGCGATGAAACCTATCCGCCGCTTGACGAAAACGGTGTGTTCCGCGTTCTGGTGACAGGCGGCAGTCAAGGCGCATCGATTTTGTCAGAGGTCGTACCTGAGGGGCTGGCACAGCTTCCGCTGAACTTACGCCGCCGCCTGCAAGTGACGCAGCAATGCCGCGCAGAGGATATGGACACCGTCCGCAAAATCTATGCCGAGCATCAAATCCCCGCTGATCTGGCGACCTATATGGAGGATTTTCCAGAACGGCTTGGCTGGGCGCATCTGGTGATTGGGCGGGCAGGGGCATCGACGATTGCCGAGCTAACCTGCGCCGGACGCCCCGCAATCCTTGTGCCGTTGCCAACCGCGATGGACAATCATCAGGCGTTTAACGTCAAGGAAATGGTCGAGGCAGGCGGTGCACGCTCGATCGCTCAGCATCAATTCACGTCGAAAGAGCTGGCGAAACAGATCCAGAAAATGGCGCTGTTGCCGGGCGCTTTGGAGAATGCAGCCAAGGCCGCGCGCAGTTGCGGACGACCAACCGCAGTGCGCGATTTGGCGGACTTAGTTGAGAGCTTTGGCCGCGCGCCGTTGATGCACACGATCAAGCCACAGGCTCAGAAAAACACAGGTTTCGGCGGCGCACAGCCAGCCATGGCAAAGGATATGAGTGCATGAAGGGCGTCGGAACCGACATCGGGACGATCCATTTCGTCGGCATCGGTGGCATCGGCATGTCCGGTATTGCCGAGGTGATGCACAATCTGGGCTATCAGGTGCAAGGCAGCGACATTGCCGAGGGCTATGTGATCGAAGGGCTGCGAAAGCGCGGCATCAAAGTGATGATCGGCCATGCGGCAGAAAATCTGGGCGATGCTGCCGTTGTGGTTACGTCCACTGCGGTGAAGCGCGGCAACCCTGAAGTTGAGGCTGCGCTCGAACGGCGTATTCCGCTGGTCCGCCGCGCCGAAATGCTCGCGGAACTGATGCGGCTGAAATACACCGTTGCGGTCGCTGGCACGCATGGAAAGACCACGACGACGTCGCTGATCGCCGCGATGCTCGATGCAGGCGGGCTTGACCCCACTGTGATCAACGGCGGCATCATCAACAATTACGGTTCAAACGCGCGCTTGGGTGACAGCGACTGGATGGTCGTTGAGGCTGACGAAAGCGACGGCAGCTTCTTGCGGCTGGATGGCACGATAGCGGTCGTGACGAACATCGATCCCGAACATCTCGACCATTATGGCGATTTTGATAAGGCGAAAGCCGCATACATCGAATTCATCGAAAATGTGCCTTTCTATGGCGTGGCGATCCTGTGCCTTGATCATCCCGAAGTGCAGGCGATCATCCCCCGCATTCGTGATCGGCGAATTTTGACCTACGGCTTTTCCGCGCAGGCGGATATCCGCGCCGATAATGTAAGGCATGAACTGGGCGGCAATACTTTTGACGTCGTTGTCCGCTCGCGCGATGGTGCAAAGCGCGAGATCGCCGATGTGTTTTTGCCCATGTCTGGCCGTCATAACGTCCAAAACGCGCTGGCGGCGATTGCGGTGGGTATCGAGCGCGGCATGAGCGACGAGCAGGTCCAATCTGGCTTTGCCAAATTTGGCGGTGTCAAACGCCGCTTTACAAAGGTTGGCGAAGTCGGCGGCGTCACGATTATCGATGATTATGGTCATCATCCGGTTGAAATTCGTGCGGTGCTCTCTGCTGCGCGTGAAGGCGCCAAGGGTCGCGTTATCGCTGTTTGTCAGCCGCATCGCTATACCCGGCTTGGCAATTTGATGGAGGATTTCGCCACCGCCTTTAATGATGCCGATGTTGTTTATATCTCACCGGTTTATGCAGCGGGCGAGGCCCCGATTGAAGGTGTCAGCAGCGCCGAACTGGTCGGCAAAATCAAACGGCGCGGGCATCACAGCGCAGCCGAGATTGAAAGCGCGGAGGCATTGGCGAAGGAACTGGCGGCAACGACCCGCGAGGGTGATCTGGTTGTGTGTCTTGGCGCTGGCGACATTACGAAATGGGCCGCTGGCCTTGCCGATGCGATGGCGGCGGCAAAGGGATGAGCGTTATCGAACTGCCCCAAGTTGTAGGCAAGCTGACGGCGAACGCGCCGTTGGCCCCTTTGGTGTGGTTCAAATCCGGCGGCGCAGCGGAATGGTTGTTCGAGCCAAAGGATATTGCAGACCTGCAAGGCTTCCTGCGCGACCTTGATCCGGCAACGCCTGTGATGGCGCTCGGCCTTGGCTCCAACCTGATCGTCCGTGATGGCGGCTTCCCGGGCGTTGTTGTTCGCCTCGGCAAGCCTTTTGCCAAGGTTGAGGCGATTGAGGACACCGTCCTTGATTGCGGCGGCGGAGCATCGGGCATATTGGTATCATCCACGGCGCGCGATGCGGCGATTGCGGGTATGGAGTTTTTGCGTTCGATCCCAGGCACAGTCGGCGGCTTTGTCCGCATGAATGGCGGCGCATACGGCGGCGAAGTAAAGGACATATTGGTTGATTGCGATGTTGTGTTGCGCAATGGCGATCTGGTGACGCTGTCCGCGGCTGATTTGCATTACAGCTATCGCCATAGCGAATTGCCCGAGGGTGCGATTGTCGTTGCCGCGCGCTTTCGCGGCAAATCCGGCGAGCCCGATGCCATCCAGACCGAAATGGACCGTATCTCTGCCGCACGCGAAGCATCGCAACCGCTGCGCTCTAAAACCGGTGGTTCGACTTTCAAAAACCCCGATGGTTATAAAGCGTGGCAGCTGGTCGATGAAGCGGGCTGTCGCGGTCTGCAAATCGGCGGCGCGCAGGTTTCAGAAAAACACACCAATTTTATGATCAACACCGGCGATGCAACGAGTACCGATATCGAGGCGCTGGGCGAGGAAGTCCGAACAAGAGTGAAAGCCAAGTCCGGTATTGATTTACAGTGGGAGATTCAACGCGTGGGGAATGCGAAATGAGTGACCAAATCCACGTAGCCGTCCTTATGGGCGGCTGGTCCAACGAACGCCCCGTATCGCTGATGAGCGGTAACGGCGTGGCCGACGCGTTAGAAGGTCAGGGCTATAAAGTCAGCCGCGTCGATATGGACCGCAATGTCGCGCAAGTGCTGGCAGGGCTGCGTCCCGATGTTGTCTTTAATGCGCTGCATGGCGTCCCCGGTGAGGATGGCAGCGTGCAGGGTATGCTCGACCTAATGGGGATTAAATATACGCATAGCGGGATGGTGACATCGGTGATCGCTATCGACAAAGAACTGACCAAGCAGCGGCTTGTTCCCGGCGGAGTTCCAATGCCCAAAGGGACGATTGTTGACAGCGAAACCCTGTATTTGGGCGACCCCTTGCCGCGTCCCTATGTCTTAAAGCCAGTCAATGAAGGCAGCTCGGTTGGCGTGGCGATCGTGAAAGCTGATAGCAATTATGGCGATCCGATCTCGCGCGATGCGACGGGGCCGTGGCAGGAATTTGATAGCCTGCTCGCCGAACCGTTTATCAAAGGCCGCGAACTGACGGTTGCGGTGTTGGGCGGTAAATCGCTGTGCGTGACTGAGCTAAAACCGAAAAGTGGCTTTTACGATTTTGATGCCAAATATACCGACGGGCTGACTGAACATATCTGCCCCGCTGATATTCCGCAGGATATCGAAGATTACATGATGGAATTGGCGCAGCGGGCGCACGAATTGCTCGGCTGCAAAGGCGCATCGCGCACAGATTTTCGCTGGGATGATGAGCTTGGCCTCGATGGCGTGTTTGTGCTGGAAACCAACACCCAGCCGGGTATGACGCCATTAAGTCTGGTGCCAGAACAGGCCAAGCATATGGGGATCAGCTACGCGGCGTTGGTGGACCAACTGGTCAAAGAAGCGCTGGCATGAGGGGGCAAGCAGTATGAGCACCGTCGTTCGCAG
>JBEBKE010000182.1:0-4673 GCA_040079555.1 Sphingorhabdus sp.
ATCGTGCTGTTGTCCGGTGGTCTCGACTCGATGGTCGTCGCCGGTCTGGCGCGAGAGGCGGGCTATGATCTGATCGCGCTGACCATCGATTATAACCAGCGCCACCGGATCGAACTGCAATCCGCAGCGACGATTGCTAAGCATCTGGGTGCCGCTGAACACATCATCCTGCCGCTCGATCTGACCCGCTTTGGCGGATCGGCGCTGACCGCCGATATTGATGTGCCAAAGCTTGGCGTTGAGGACAGCGCAATTCCTGTCACTTATGTTCCAGCGCGCAACACGATATTCCTCTCGCTTTGCCTTGGCCTTGCCGAAGCGCGCGGGGCGCGTGATTTGTGGATTGGCGTCAACGCGCTGGATTATTCGGGCTATCCCGATTGCCGTCCAGAATTCATTGCCTCATTTGAGGCTATGGCCAACCTTGCCACTAAGGCAGGGATTGAAGGCGAGGGCTTCAGTATCCACACGCCTCTGCTACACATGAGCAAAGCCGATATCGCGACCGAGGCCGCGCGGCTGGGCCTTGATGCAGGCATGAGCTGGTCTTGCTATGACCCGACGCCCGACAACAAGGCCTGCGGCCAGTGCGATGCGTGCCGGTTGCGCGCAAAAGGTTTTGCCGGTGCGGGTCTGCCCGACCCGACGATTTACGCATGAGTTATGCGGTCAAAGAAATTTTCCTGACATTGCAGGGCGAAGGCGTTCATGCGGGGCGGCGCGCGGTGTTCCTGCGTTTTGCCGGATGCAATTTGTGGACCGGACGCGAAGAAGACCGCGCCACCGCCGTCTGCCGATTTTGCGACACCGACTTTGTCGGGATGGATGGCGAAAATGGAGGACGCTATGATGCAGATGCGTTGGCTGCGAAAGTTGCTGGCCTATGGGGCGAGGGCATCGCGCATCGCTATGTCGTTTTGACCGGTGGCGAACCGATGCTGCAAGTGGACGATTTTTTGGTCGATGCGTTGCACAGCCTCCGCTTTGAAATTGCGATTGAAAGCAATGGCACGATTACCACACATCCCGGCATCGATTGGGTGTGTATTAGCCCGAAAGCGGGCAGCGATGTCGTGCAGAAGACGGGAAATGAGTTGAAGCTGGTGTGGCCTCAACCCGGCAGTGACATCGCGGCGATTGAGGCGTGGAAATTTGACCATTTCCTGCTTCAACCCATGGACAGCGGTGACCAAATTATCAACATCTCCAATCGCAACGCGGCAATCGAGCAAGCAATGCTGCGCCCAAAATGGCGCATTTCCCTGCAAAATCATAAGCTTTTGGGGTTGCCGTAAACGCCCCACGCCGCAGCCAAATTTAGTGGTAAAGGCCTTTGACTCCTCCCCGCGATGGTGACATCTTTGTGATGGGAAAAGAGGAGAGATATAATGGCAACACGTGCACAATCGCACAGTCGCGTCCACGAAACGAAAAGTCTGGGCAAACGGATCAGCACACACATCGCTTATGCTTTGGTGATGTACACGTTGCTTTTGATCTTTCTGGTGTCCCCGCAAATGGAAAGCAAAGGCACGTCAATCCTGCCCTATTTCCTCCTCGTGCTGCTTGTTGGTTTGGCAATTTTGCCGTGTCGCAGCCTCGAACGCCGCTGGAACATGGCAGACGCCTATGAACACAATGACCTGAACGGAGCGTGCAATCGTGATGCCGTCCTTTTGTGGATTGCGGCAATCGGCATTCCGGTCTCGCTGATGACGGTCCTGTGGATTATCCCCTGATTGACCGAAAACGGCCCCGCGACTAAGCGAGGCTGATGTTATTACCTAATGAAGCGCTTGATCGCGCCACCCGCCTTGTTGAACAGGCCGTAAAGGCCGGTGCCGATGCCGCCGATGCGGTCTATGCCTGCGACGCATCCACCGAAGTGCAAGTGCGGCTAGGCGCGCTGGAAGACGTTGTCCGGTCCGAAGGCGAAGACATCGGCCTTCGCGTCTTTATCGGGCAGCGTTCTGCGACAATTTCGTCCTCCAGCATGAACCCCGATGTCTTGGCAAAGCTGGTCGACCGTGCGCTCGATATGGCGCGGGAAGCGCCTGAGGACCAATATGCCGGATTGGCCCCCGCCGAGCTGCTCGCCAAAGGCCCCTTTACCGATTTGCAGTCCGATGATGGACTAGACCCCGATCCGCAAACTCTGCGCGAATTGGCAATGGCGTGTGAAGACGCCGCCCGCGCGGTTAAAGGCGTCACCAACAGCGAAGGCGCAGGCGCAAGTGCGGGTCGGTCGATCTTTGCACTCGCCACCAGCCACGGTTTCGCAGGCGTCAGCCACGCATCGGGCTATGGCATGTCCGCCAGCGTTTTGGCAGGCGACGGCGATGCCAAGGAACGCGATTATGATTGGCGATCGGCGCGCCATTTTGCCGATCTGGACAGTGCCGAGGCGATTGGTCGCCGCGCTGGCGAACGCGCTGTTGCCCGCGTCAATCCCGGCACCTTGCAAAGCGGAACGATGCCTGTGGTATTCGACCCGCGTGTCGGCGGATCGTTCGTCGGCCATCTGATTGGCTCCATCAGCGGCTCGTCCATCGCCCGCAAAACCAGTTTCTTGTTAGAAAAGCTTGGCGCGCAGCTTTTTGACAGCGGAATTTCGATCATCGATGATCCTTTGCGCATACGCGGGCTTTCAAGCCGAAATTTCGACGGCGAAGGTCTGCCCGCGACGCGCCGGACAATCATCGACAAAGGCGTGCTGACCGGCTGGCTACTGGAAAGCGCCTCGGCCCGTCAGTTGGGAATGCAGCCCACCGGTCACGCTAGTCGCGGCGTCAGCGGTGCGCCTGGAACCAGCCCGTCGAACCTGCACCTAGAGGGTGGCACTGTCAGCGCCGCCGAGTTAATCGCCGACATCAAAGACGGCGTTTATATCCACGAGCTTTCGGGCCAAGGCGTCAACCCTGTGACTGGCGACTACAGCCGTGGCGCATCCGGCTTCCGCATCAAAAATGGCGAAATCACATCGCCTGTTGCCGAATTCACCATTGCCGGAAATTTGATCGATATGTTCGCCGCATTGCGCGCAGCCAATGATCTGGAATTTATCCGTTCCACCAACGTGCCGACGTTGCGGATTGACGGGATGATGATTGCGGGTGCCTGATTACGCCGCAGCTATTGCCGCTGTTCAACAGGCCGCTGATATGGCGCACCGGCAATGGCGCGATGGTGCAGCACCAGACACAAAAGTTTGGGAAAAAAGCGCAAATAATCCGGTCAGCGAAATCGATTTGGCGGTCGATGCTTTTTTAAAAGAACGGCTGACCGCAATCCTGCCTGATGCGGCGTGGCTATCCGAAGAAACTGTCGACGACCCAGTTAGGCTTAAAGCGAACCGCGTTTGGTTGGTCGATCCCATCGACGGAACACGCGACTTTATACGTGGTCGTAGCGGTTGGTGCGTTTCGGTGGCTCTGGTCGAAAACGGCGTGCCGATATTCGCGATCATGGCAGCGCCGGCACAGGCAAAAACATGGATCGCTTATGCGGGTAAAGGCGTGACCTGCAACGGCGAACGGCTATTTGCAAGCACGCGGAAAGACTTTGCGGGCTCGCGCGTGCCGACCGACGATTTGCCGAAAATCGACCGCGATCTGGTGATCGTCGAAAAGCCCAACAGCATCGCGATGCGGATGACGATGGTGGCGTGCGACCGTGCCGATCTTGTCGCCACATTGCGCTGGGGCCATGAATGGGATGTCGCTGCGGCGCATCTTGTTGCGCAAGAGGCGGGGGCGGTGGTCACCAACGCGCTGGGCGCGCCGATCCTGTACAATAAACCTGACCCGAAAGATTTTGGCCTGATCTGTTCAGCACCGGATATTCATGATGCGGCGGTTGAACGGTTGGCGGAGCGGGCTGAATTGATTTTGCGCCGTTAGCCTAACCAAACCCCGCATTCGACCGCAAGTGCGCATAAGCATCAATCACCGCCTGCAACGCTTTTTCATGGCTGCGGTCACCGCCATTGCGGTCGGGGTGATATTTCCGCACCAGCCGTGAATAAGCCGAACGCACAGCGCGTCGGTCTGCATCATGGCCCAGCCCCAGAGTCGAAAGCGCCTTACGATCATCGCCAGACAATAGCTGACCATCCGGCCCCATCGCGGGCTTAGCCTCCTCGACCCGCGCTTTAAACCGCGCGGAAATCGCATCGAGTGGATCATGAAAATCGGCCCATTTGGGCGGCATATCAACATTGCCATTCGCCCTAAATGCGCGCGTTTCGCCGGGCCAGACATTTGTCGGGCTTTGCGCTGCCGCTATTTCTGCCGCTGTCATCCCGGCAAACCAATCATAGCCTGCGTTAAATTCACGCACATGCGTCAGGCACAGCCATTGATAATCGCCGGGGCCGTTGGGGCCGGGTGCCTTGCCATAAGGGTTAGGCGCGCGAAATTCCCCGCGTTCGGGACATTGCGGATAAGCGCACGGCCGCCGAGAGCCATACATGCGGCCATGAAAACGATCTGGGTTGCGCGGGGCAGACATGATTTGCCCTTGGCGAAAGTCCGTCGGTATGGGAATATAGAATTTATGACAAAAGGACCGATCCACATCGAAATGGAGGCGCTGCTCACCGCCGCCTTCACCCCCACTCGCCTTGCCGTGATCAACGACAGCGCTTCGCATAGCGGCCATAGCGGAGATGATGG
>JBEBKE010000183.1:0-4595 GCA_040079555.1 Sphingorhabdus sp.
GCGCACACGATCGCTGGCAACGGTCCGCTTGCTGTGAAGAAATCCAAGCAAGTCATGGTCCAATCCGCCGAGTGGAGCGAAGCGGAGATGTGGCAAAAGCAAAACGACACGCTCGGCAATTTGTTCATGACCAACGATGCGCGCGAAGGCGCAGCGGCCTTTGCCGAAAAACGCAAACCCAATTGGACTGGCAGCTAAAAGGACATATCGTGACGCACCCAAAAATCCACGCCGCCAGCCATCCCGACAAACCCGCGATTATCATGGCGGGAACCGGCGAAACGATCAGCTTTGCCCAGCTGGACGCTAATTCAAACCAAGTCGCGCATCTGTTTCGCTCTTTGGGGCTGGGGCATGGCGATACCGTTGCGATTTGCATGGAAAACCGCGCAGAGTTTTTTGACCTGTGCTGGGGCGCGCAGCGCAGCGGCTTGGTCTATGTTGCGATCAGTAACCGGCTGACCGCATCGGAAATCGACTATATTCTTGGCGACAGCGGCGCGCAGGTTTTGATCGCGTCGCCCTATTTGGGCGAGACGCTCGATCAACTGCAAAGTTCCGTAAAGCGCTACATCGTTGGCGGCGAACATGCAGGATGGCTTTCGCTGGAGGCAGCGCTTGCCGATATGCCGACGACGCCAGTTGCTGACGAGCGGGCGGGTACTGATATGCTCTATAGTTCGGGTACGACTGGCCAGCCAAAGGGCGTGCGGCTGCCTTTACCCGCCGATCCCGACATTGCGGCGGTCAGCCCGCTTGCGATGATTGCGGCGGGCGCATTTACGTTTAGTTTCGACAGCATCTATCTGTCCCCCGCACCGTTGTATCACGCCGCGCCTTTGCGCTGGTGTATGTCCGTTCACCGCCTTGGCGGCACGTTGGTGATTATGGAGAAATTTGATCCAGAGGCGGCGCTTGCGGCAATCGAGAAATACGGCATCACGGATAGCCAATGGGTGCCAACGCATTTTGTGCGGATGCTAAAACTTCCCGCCGAGGTGCGCGAAAAATATGATCACTCGACGCTGAAATGCGCAGTCCATGCCGCTGCCCCGTGCCCCGTGCCGATCAAGCAAGCGATGATCAATTGGTGGGGTCCGGTGATCCGCGAATATTATGCTGGAACCGAAGGCAACGGCTTTACCTTTATTTCCAGTGAGGAATGGCTGGGCCATGTGGGGTCAGTCGGCCGCGCACTGAACGCGGTCATCCACATCTGCGATGAGCAAGGTGATGAAGTGCCAATCGGCGAAGAAGGCGTGGTCTATTTTGAAAGCGAATCGCAGTTTAGCTATCACAATGATCCGGTGAAGACGGCGGAAAGCCGCCACCCGAAGCATCCGAATTGGTCGATGCTCGGCGATGTCGGTAAAGTTGATGCAGAAGGCTTCCTATATTTGACCGACCGCAAAAGCTTTATGATTATCTCTGGCGGGGTGAATATCTATCCGCAAGAGATCGAGAACCTGTTGGTCTCGCATCCCAAGGTTGCCGACGCCGCAGTTATTGGCGCGCCGGATGAGGATATGGGCGAAAAGGTGGTCGCGGTGGTGCAGCCGCTTGATTGGTCAACCGCAAGCGAGGCGCTGGCCGAGGAGCTGAAAGCCTATCTGCGGCCAAGCCTGTCAGGCGTAAAAATGCCGCGCCAGATCGATTTCCGCGAAGAGCTGCCCCGTCACGCAACAGGCAAGCTGTACAAGCGCCTGTTGCGGGATGAATATTGGGACAATCGCGACAGCAAACTCGTTTAAAAGGATATCCGCATGAACGCACCCGTCGCCAGCGCCGAAACCGCCATCACGGTGATTGACCCCAAATCCTATGCGGCATGGGATCCTCTGCTCGACCGGTTTGACAGCATCCGCGCCGAAACACCGGTGCTACGCATCGAAAGCCCAACCGGTGATCATGATCCATTCTGGCTAATCACGCGGCACGACGATGTGATGCGGATCAGCAAGGACAACGTCACGTTTTTGAATGCACCGCGCCCGTCGGTGTTCACCAACAAAGCCGGTGAAGCGTTGGCGCGCAGCATAACCGGCGGCTCGCCCAATTTGGTGCAATCGTTGGTGTCGCTGGATGCCCCCAAACACCCAAAGCTGCGCCGGTTAACGCAAGAATGGTTCATGCCAAAAAACCTGCGGCTGATTGAGGCGGATATTCGCGCGCTGGCAAAACGCACCGTCGATAAATTGGTCGCGGCAGGGCCAGAGGCGGATTTTGTGCCGCTGGTTTCTGCGCCTTATCCGCTGCATGTCGTGATGCAAATTCTGGGTGTTCCCGAAGAAGACGAACCACGGATGTTGTTTTTAACGCAGCAAATGTTCGGCGGGCAGGATGAGGAGCTGAACAAATCGGGCATCGCCAACCTGTCGCCCGAACAGATTACCGAAATTGTGCTGGGCGCGGTCAAGGATTTCACCGCCTATTTCGAATCACTGGCGGCGAAGCGGCGGGAAAATCCGACAGAAGATGTCGCAACGATATTGGCAAATGGCACCATTGACGGCGCGCCGCTAGATCCGCTCGATTTGGCGGGTTATTACATCATCATCGCTGCAGCGGGGCATGATACGACTTCGGCCAGCACCGCAGGGGCCATGCTTGCGCTCGCGCGTGACCCCGAACAATTTGCTAAGGTAAAGGCCGACCGCAGTCTGGTCGCCGGGATCGTTGAAGAAGCCATCCGCTGGACCACGCCGGTTCAGCATTTCATGCGGATGGCGAATGAGGATGTGGAACTAAGCGGCGTCAAAATCGCCAAGGGTGATTGGTTGATGATGAACTATGTCGCGGCCAACCACGACTCGGACGTGTTTGACGAACCACGCAAGTTCAACGCCGCGCGCGACCAAAACCGGCATTTGGCCTTTGGCGCCGGTTCGCACCAATGTTTGGGACTGCATCTGGCGCGGCTGGAAATGCGGATATTGTTTGAAGAGTTGCTCGACCGGATACAAACGGTGGAATTGGCGGGCGAGCCGCGCCGGGCGAATTCGACCTTTGTTGGCGGGCTAAAGACTTTGCCGTTGCGGTTTCGGGCGACCTGAGGTTGTGGGGACTGTCCCAAGCGCAAAGCGCGCCGTGGACTGTCCCTAATGCCGAGGTGCGACCCGTCAGGGACAGTCCACTGCGCTTACGCTTGGGACAGTCCCCTGGGTTGCCCGGTCTTTCGTCGAAGAATCTCCGCAACATTTGTTGCTAGCCTTGTAAACAGCCGCAAAAACGCGCAGATTGTAACGATGGCTAATATACTCTCATTCCTGTTCGGGATCGTCGCCCTCATTTTCGCAATCATCGGCTTTATTCCGTTGTTGGGCTTGCTGCTGTGGCCAGTGCTGCTGATCGCAGGGATCGGCGCTGCGTTCGGCTTTGCGTCGAGCAGCAATAGTGGCCGTAATTTCTGCTTGGTGGTGATCGCGATTTGCGCCGTTCGATTGTGGCTGGGCGGCGGGATCTTTTGATCCGCTAAAACCATCCTGTGAACAATGCAGACACTCAACAGCCGCAGGGCAGCGGCCTGCCTTATGCATTTTCGGCCTATTTGATCTGGGGCTTTTTGCCTGTTTATTTCAAATTGCTGACGGGGATTGCCGCGTTCGAGATACTGGCCCACCGCATTGTTTGGTCAGTACCAATAGTGTTCGCAATCTTGTATTTCCGCAAACAATGGGGCGAATTTGTTGCAGCTTTGGGGAATCCGGCAGTGCGCCGATTGCTATTGGTGTCGTCAGTCCTAATCGCGGTGAACTGGCTCGTTTATATGTGGGCGATTACCGCCGACAAGGTGTTGGCGACCAGCATCGGCTATTATTTGAATCCGTTGGTCAATGTGCTTTTGGGCCGTTTGTTTTTGGGCGAACGACTGACGCGATTGCAGGGCGTCGCTGTTGGCATAGCGGCGCTTGCTGTCGCGGTACTGATGTCCGGCGCGTTGGAGACGGTGTGGATCAGCCTGACGTTGGCATTTAGTTTTGGGATATACGGCCTTGTCCGCAAAATGGTTCCGGCGGGTTCTGTGCCGGGGCTTGCCGTTGAAATGACGTTGCTGGGTCCGATTGCGTTGCTGGTTTGCATCTGGAGCATTTATCAGGCGGGCGGCATGCGTGATTTCCATACCGAGGCTCTGCTGGCCCTTGGCGGTGTGATTACGGTCATACCTTTGTTGCTTTTTGCCACAGCCGCCCGGCGGATGAGCTATACGGCGCTGGGATTTGTCCAATATCTCGCACCCAGCATCGTCTTTATCCTGGGCGCGTTCGTTTATCATGAACCGCTGGATACAACCAAGCTCGCCTGTTTCGGGCTGATCTGGACCGCGATTGCGATTTTCAGCTTTGATGCGTTTCGGCGGATGCGGTAGGGGTGGTTGGCGGGTAGTGTTTTCCGAGGACGTTGCGCCAATTATTTCACGCAAAGGCGCAAAGGAAAATAAGGGCGCAGCCCATGGACAAAAACGCATTCACGCATAAGCGTCAGCGACGTTAATTGGCTACGCCGACCCCTTATTCCACTTTGCGCCTTTGCGTGAAACAAATGGCACGACCCGTCAGCCTTCAAACCGCCAACACAGTTGCTCACCCGCATGAAAC
>JBEBKE010000184.1:0-4595 GCA_040079555.1 Sphingorhabdus sp.
CCAGTATTTCGCTTTGGGGTTGCCGGGAGGATTCAGGATCGCTTGCATATGGCCGGCTTGGCTGAGGATGAACTCGACATTCTTTGCGCCGAATAACTGGGTCGATCGGTAACAGGCTTTCCACGGCGTGATGTGGTCGGTGGTGCCGCCAAGGATGAACATATCGCCGGTCACTTTGGTCAGGTCCAGCGTATGGCCCGCGACGTCATAGGTGCCGGGGGCGGCATAGGCGTTCGCCTCAAACAGTTCGAGGAAATCGCCCATCAGCGTCGATGACAGGTTGGTCGTATCGGCATTCCAGAACAGGATGTCGAACGCCGGCGGATCATCACCCATTAGGTAATTGTTGATCACATAGTTCCAGATCAGATCATTGGGCCGCAACCATGCAAAGCCGCGTGCAAGGCTGCTGCCCTCAATCACGCCTTTCTTTGCCGCGCGTTGGCGGGCCAGCGCAATGCCGTTGTGGCTGACCATCGACGACGCTTCGGTATCGCCGGTTTTGGGTTCCAGCACACAGACCATCATCGTGATCGCGTTGGCGCGGGTGTCGCCCATGCTGGCAAGTTTTGACAGCAGCACTGACATCGTTTGTCCGCCCGAACAACCGCCAGAGACATTGACCTTTTCACTGCCGGTAATCTCGCAGACGACATCAAGCGCCTTAATGCAGCTTTCGATATAGTCGGCCATGCCCCACACGCCCTGGTCATGCGTCGGGTTGCGCCACGAAATCATGAACGGCTGGATGCCGTGATCGGTCTGCCATTTGATCACCGATTTTTCGGGCGACAGATCGTTGATATACATTTTGTTGATCTGCGGCGGGATGGTCAGCTGCGGGATCGCATAGACTTTGTCCGTCGTTGGCGCATATTGGATCAGTTCAAAGCGTTCATCGCGGTAAACAACCGAACCTTTGGCGGTCGCCACATTCTCGCCTAGCTTAAACGGTTTTTTGTTCACTTGGCTGACCATGCCATCGTTGTGAACCATATCATTATAGGCGTTTTTCAGGCCTTTAACGAGGCTAAGTCCGCCTGAATCCACCAGCCGTTTTTGCGCGGTCGGGTTGCCGATCAGGCTGTTGGTCGGGGACATTGCATCGATGATAATCTGTGAGATAAAGTTCGCACGGTCGCGCTCCAGCGCGTCCATTTCCAAGTCTTCGATATAGCTTTTGACGCCTTTTTGAACGGCGAGATAATATTGCGCGCCCGCCTTAAAAAACGGGTTGAACGTCCAGGCCGGGTCCATGAAGCGCTTGTCCTTGGCATCGGGCGCAAGGTCGGATTTACCGGTCATGATTTTGACGACGTCTTCGGAAAAGCTTTTGGTTGCCTTAAACGCCTTTTCGGGGTTGGACGCTGTCTGGCGGAGCATCAGCCCGATGGCACCGATAAAATCCTCCCGCGCCAATCCGGCGAGCGGGCCAAGCGCCATGGTGGCCTCGTTCGCCGCATCAAACGCGCCTTTGCCGAAATCTGGAAATGCGCTTTTGCTTTTTGCTTTTGCCTTTTTTGGCTTTTCGCTGGTCGTTGCCATTTTGAAACCTCTCCTGTTTCTTTGAATGCAGAATGCACAGGGGAGGGCGGCGCGTCAATTGCGAAGCAAGCATTATCAAGCCTGTATCAAAATAACCCGTCGCCCCAGCGAAGGCTGGGGCCCATCACGTCTCTCAGCCGGGCTCTGCATTAGTTTGATAGGCGACATAGGCCCCAGCCTTCGCTGGGGCGACGGTTTTGAAGAAACAACGCAGACTAATTCTGGACGTTTCTTCTAACGACCGATAAGCGAATGCCTATGATAAACGGTTTGAACGCCAGTGAATTTTCTTGGAGCCCCGACCCTGCGTCGGGGATCACTGCGCGCTTTGTCGATGCCAATGGCCAGCGATTTGAACTGGCCGAGGCGGGAGACGCTAAATCGCCCAAGCTGGCGATCCTGCTCCACGGCTTTCCAGAGCTGAACTTTTCGTGGCGGCACCAGATTCCGGTTTTGGTCGGGCGGGGCTATCGCGTCTGGGCGCCCAATATGCGCGGCTATGGTGCGAGTTCTAAGCCACAGGGGATTGAGGCCTATCGCATCGACACGCTGCTACAGGATGTCGCCGCGCTGATTGATCTGGCCAAGTCGGAAAATCCGGCGACCGAAGTGATGCTGGTCGCGCATGATTGGGGCGCGGTTGTGGCGTGGAATTTTGCTATTCGCAATGTGCGCCCGCTCGACCGGCTGGTCATCATGAATGTACCGCATCCCAAATGCGCAGAGCGTGAAATCAAGAAATGGCGTCAGCGCCTGAAAAGCTGGTACATCTTTTTCTTTCAGATCCCATGGCTGCCCGAAAAGGGATTGCTGCGCAATGATGCGGAGCCGATCCGAAACATCTTTGCAAGCAGTGCAGCGAACAAGCATCTGTTCCCTCGCGCCGAAATGGATGTCTATGCTCGCGCTGTGCAACGTCCCGGTGCGATGACGGCAATGTTGAATTACTACCGCGCGTTACTGCGCCTGCCCGACCGGTCCAACATCGGCGACGGGATGGTAGATGTCGAAACACTCGTGATCTGGGGCGAGAATGATCTGGCGCTGGATATTCATCTGCTCGATGGGATGGAGCAATGGGTTCCGAATTTGACGCTGCATCGGCTGCCCGGCATTTCGCACTGGGTGCAACAAGATGCGCCGGATGCGGTGAATGCCTTGCTGACGGATTGGCTCGGCGCGAAGTGAGTGAGACGCCGTCGCCCAGCATCTCATCGCCATGCCTTGCCATCTGTCGCCTCGACCCGTCGGACGAGTATTGCTTGGGATGCGGCCGGACATTGGATGAGATCGCGGGGTGGACGAGGGCTAGTGATGCGGAGCGACGGGAGATTGTTGCGCAGCTGCCGGATAGGTTGCTGCGGTTGAATGTACGCTAAATTAGCCGATACTAGGGGACTGTCCCAAGCGCAGCGCCGTGGACTGTCCCAGGCAGGTCGTGCACGGGATTTTTGGGACAGTCCACGGCGCTGCGCTTGGGGCAGTCCCCAAAATCCCTAACCCGCCTTCTCCAACTCCTCGCTCGCCGCGACCCATTTTGCCTCTGCCGCCTCTTGCGCCGCAATAATCTTACCGCGTCGTTGTGACAGTTCACCCATCGTCAGGCCTTTATACTCATTCGCTGCAGATGCAGGATCGAACATCGCACGGTCGATGGCGGATAAAACCACTTCCAACTTTGCCAAATCCGCCTCGGCATCGCTGACCGCGCGTTTCAGGCCCGCCTTGGCTTCACGCGCCGCAGCAGCCGCTTTTTTGTCTTCCTTGCGATCGGCTTTGGAAACCTTTTCCTTGGCTGGGCCTTTGCCCAGAATGAAGTCGGTATAATCCTCAATCGTTCCCGAAAACTCGGTCGCAGTACCGCCGTCAACCAGCACCAGGCGGTCTGCGGTTAATTCCAGCATGTGTCGGTCATGGCTGACCAGAACGACGGTGCCTTCATATTCGTTCAACGCCTGCACCAACGCCTCACGCGCATCGACATCCAAGTGGTTGGTCGGTTCATCGAGGATCAGCAAATGCGGCGCATCGCGCGTAATCAGCGCCAGCGCCAGCCGCGCTTTTTCGCCGCCCGACAGCTTGCCGACTTGCGTGGTTGCTTTGGGGCCTGAAAAGCCAAAACGCCCCAATTGCGCGCGAACAGCCCCCGGAGTCATCCCCTTCATCTGCCGCGTCATATGTTCCAGCGGGGTGTCGTCGCCGTCGAGTTCCTCAACCTGATATTGCGTGAAATAGCCGACGCGCATCTTGCCCGACGCGTTCATCGAACCGTCCATCGGCCTCAGTTGCGCCGCGAGCAGACGTGCCAAAGTCGTCTTGCCGTTACCGTTGCGCCCCAGCAAAGCGATCCGGTCATCAGGATCAATCCGCAGGTTCAACCGTTCGAGGATAGGCTTGCCCGCCGTGTAGCCGACGCTGGCAAGATCCAGTGTGATCAGCGGCGGGCGCAATTCTTCGGGGCTGGGGAAAGCAAAGCTGAGCGTCGGATCATCGACCATCGCTTGTATTGGCTGCATCCGTGCCAAAGCCTTTGCCCGCGATTGCGCCTGTTTTGCGGTAGAGGCACGCGCCGAGTTGCGCGCCACATAATCCTGCAGCTTGGCCCGCTGCGCATCTTGCGCGGCCTTTGCCGCTGCTAGCTGCGCGGCCCGTTCGGCGCGTTGCCGTTCAAAACTGTCATAGCCACCGGCATAAAGCGTAACGGTGCCGCCTTCGAGGTGGAGGATATGATCGACGACATTGTTCAGCAAATCGCGTTCATGGCTAATCACCACCATCATCGCGGGATAGCTTTTCAGGAAATTTTCCAGCCAGAGCGTGGCTTCTAAATCCAAATGGTTCGATGGCTCATCGAGCAGCAGCAAATCAGGCTGAGAAAACAGCAACGCTGCCAATGCCACGCGCATTTTCCAACCGCCAGAAAAGCTGTCCAGCGGCTGCCCCTGCATCTCTTCATCAAAGCCAAGCCCGACAAGGATGCGGCTGGCGCGGGCAGGGGCTGTGTAGGCATCGATGGCGATCAGGCGTTCATGGACCTCCGCCATACGGTC
>JBEBKE010000185.1:0-4595 GCA_040079555.1 Sphingorhabdus sp.
TGATCCGTTCCGCGCGGCTAAGTCGGCCGAATGCAGCCGACTTGACATTGCTGGAGGCTCAACAGCTTGAGGCTAAAAAGGATTTGGGCGGCGCTGCGGCGCTGTATCGAGAACTGATTGCAGCCGCTGATAGTTCCGGCGCGAAAAATGGCCGCGCATTAATGTTCCGCTTGTTGCTGGCGCAGGTGCTATCGACACAAGAAGATTGGGCCGGGTCGAAAGCTGTCCTAGAGGAAGCATTAATGCTGAATGCGAATAATCCGCAAATTCTCAATATGCTAGGCTACGGACTTCTTGAACAAAGAGAAGATACTAAGCGCGGATTAGAGCTGGTCACCAAGGCGCACAGCCTCGCGCCGCAATCACCAGCGATTACAGATTCTCTGGGTTGGGGCCATTACCTCAACGGCGAATACGAAAAAGCTATTCCTTTGCTGGAACAGGCTGTTGAAGCTGCGATCAACGATGTGACGATCAACGAACATCTTGGCGATGCGTATTGGCACGCAGGACGCGCGATAGAGGCACGTTACGCTTGGCGTTCAGCGTTGTTGCAGGCGTCGGGCGAACAGGCGGATCGCATTGCCGCCAAAAACAATCTTGGCTGGACCGAAGCTCACGCAGCACCGTGACGATGCCGCTGACCGAAATTGCCCATGCTAAGATCAATCTTGCGTTGCACGTTAGAAAGCGGCGCGATGATGGTTATCATGAGTTGGAAACATTGTACGCCTTTGCTGACGCAGGAGACGTGTTGACGGCAGAGCACGCCGAAACACTGACTCTGGAAATTGTTGGCCCGTTTGCCGCTGGGCTTTCGGCAGGCAAGGATAACCTTGTGATGCGTGCGGCGAAGGCATTGCAGTGGGGCGAGCAGGGCGCACGTCTAGTTTTGCAGAAAAATCTACCGATTGCATCGGGGATCGGTGGCGGGTCGGCCGACGCGGCGGCTGCATTGCGCTTGCTCTCCAGACTGTGGTCAGCCGATACCGATCTTTTGCCCATTGCTGCGTCGCTTGGCGCAGATGTTCCGGCATGTGTGCATTCCCAAACGATGTGGGGCGAGGGCGTAGGCGATGTGCTAAAGCCGTTTGACGATGATCAGATCGCGGGAACCTTTGTGCTGTTGGTAAACCCCGGAATTGCTTGCCCTACGGGCCCAGTCTTCGCGGCATGGGATGGCATTGACCGTGGTGCATTGGACCTGCACAACTGGACTTATGCACGCAACGATTTGCAACCCCCGGCAGTCGCGTTATTCTCCGAAATCGCGGAGATACTAACTGCGTTGCAACAGCAAGAAGGCGTGCGGGTTGCACGCATGTCGGGGTCGGGTGCTACGTGCTTTGCATTGTTTGATTCAGCAGCGTTACGGGACAAGGCTTGTGCTGAGATCTTCCAAAAGCATCCGCATTATTGGACGTTGAAGGCAGCGTTACGATGAATGAAGCCTTCGAAATTCTTGGTTCCCCCAAGCGTAATGGCATATTGGTCGTGTGTGACCACGCGTCAAATTTTGTACCCACAGAAGTGACTCTCGGCATCGATGCCGGTTTGCTGGCTCAGCATATTGCATGGGACATCGGTGTCGCTGGCGTAGCAAGCTATTTAGTCGAACTGTCCGAATGTGCGGCGTTTTTGGCAACGCATTCTCGGTTGGTCGTCGATTTGAACCGCTATCCAGAAGATGCAAGCGCAATCCTGACCAGCAGTGACGGCGTTGTTATCGTGGGGAACAACCTAAACCCTGAGCAACGGCAACAGCGTTTAGACGCGTATTTCCATCCCTATCACACACGACTAGAGCAATTGCTTCACACCGCCCGCCCGGCGTTAGTCCTTTCAATTCACAGCTTCACACCGCGTCTTGAAACCGATCCTGATGGGCGGAGACCCTGGGAAATCGGCATCTTGTACAATGACCATGAAGCGGCGTCATTAATCGCAATCGATTATCTGCAAGGCGAAGGCGTGATCGTCGGCGACCAGCTACCCTATTCAGGCAAGCAACTGAACGCGACAATGAATCGCCATGCCGAAGCCAACGACATCCCCTATGTCGGGATTGAAATACGGCAAGATTTGATCAGCGATGCGGCAGGTCAAGAAAGATTTGCTGCATTATTGGCAGAAATGGCGCAATATATCGTCGAAAGCCTTGCGTCTGGTGCCACGACATGAATAGAGGCGCGAGCAAGCTTCTTTAAAGGAACCCGTGATGCCCGTTTATCGTTCCAGAACATCAACCCACGGCCGTAACATGGCTGGTGCGCGCGGGCTTTGGCGCGCGACGGGGATGAAAGACGGCGATTTCGGTAAACCAATCATCGCGGTCGTCAACAGCTTCACGCAGTTCGTTCCGGGTCATGTCCATCTGAAAGATATGGGGCAGCTGGTTGCGCGCGAAATCGAGGCAGCGGGCGGTGTTGCAAAGGAATTTAACACCATCGCCGTGGATGATGGCATCGCCATGGGCCATGACGGGATGCTTTATTCGCTGCCGAGCCGAGACCTGATTGCGGATAGCGTCGAATATATGGTCAACGCTCATTGTGCCGACGCCATGGTTTGCATCTCTAACTGCGACAAGATTACGCCGGGTATGTTGATGGCTGCATTACGGATCAACATTCCGGTCGTGTTTGTTTCGGGCGGACCGATGGAGGCTGGTAAAGTCGTTTTAAAGGGCAAAGAGATCGCACTCGATCTGGTCGACGCGATGGTTGCGGCGGCGGATGACGAATATACCGACGAAGAGGTAACCGCGATTGAGCGCGCAGCGTGTCCGACATGCGGATCATGTTCAGGGATGTTCACAGCAAACTCAATGAATTGCTTGATGGAGGCTTTGGGCCTAGCACTGCCGGGAAATGGCTCGACACTGGCAACGCATAGTGACCGTAAGGCGTTGTTTCTGCGCGCAGGCGAACTTTCGGTCGAACTATGCCGTCGCTATTACGAGCAAGACGATGAAAGCGCTTTGCCGCGCAATATTGCCAGCTTTAAAGCGTTCGAAAACGCCATGATGCTCGACATTGCGATGGGGGGGTCAACCAACACTGTGCTGCATCTATTGGCGGCTGCGCATGAGGCAGAGCTCGACTTTACCATGGCGGATATCGATCGGCTGTCACGCAACGTGCCGTGCCTGTCCAAGGTCGCCCCGGCAAAATCCGACGTTCATATGGAAGACGTCCACCGCGCTGGTGGCATCATGGCGATCTTGGGCCAGTTGGACCGTGCAGGGTTGCTGCACACCGACTTGCCAACTGTACATAGCAAGACAATGGCCGACGCGCTCAATCAATGGGATATTTCGCGGACGAATGATCCTGATGTGCAGACGTTTTTCAAAGGTGCGCCCGGCGGCGTGCCGACCCAAACCGCGTTTAGCCAGTCGCGCCGCTGGGAAGAGCTCGATTTAGACCGCGAAAACGGCGTCATTCGGTCAGCCGAGCATGCTTTCTCCAAAGACGGCGGTTTAGCGGTGCTATCGGGCAATATCGCGCTGGATGGTTGCATCGTCAAAACAGCGGGCGTTGACGAAAGCATCCTGAAATTTTCCGGGCCTGCGAAAGTGTTTGAATCTCAAGATGCTTCCGTCACAGCGATTTTGACCGGACAGGTTGTCGCGGGCGACGTCGTCGTTATCCGCTATGAAGGCCCCAAAGGCGGACCGGGAATGCAGGAAATGCTGTACCCGACCAGCTATCTGAAGTCGAAAGGCATGGGGGCCGCCTGCGCATTACTTACCGATGGACGTTTTTCTGGCGGTACATCTGGGCTTTCCATCGGCCATGTTTCCCCAGAAGCTGCAGAGGGCGGCACGATCGGACTGGTCGAGAACGGCGATTTGATCGAAATAGACATCCCGAGCCGCACCATCAATCTGGCGGTAAGCGACGAAGAACTGAGCCGTCGCCACGCTGCGCAAGACGCAATGGGGTGGAAGCCCGCCAAAGAACGCCCGCGGAAAGTGTCCGTGGCGCTGAAAGCTTACGCGGCGATGACGACGAGTGCAGCGCGCGGCGCCGTGCGGGATATCTCGCAGTTGGAGAAATAGGTGTGGTAAACTTTGGAGGTTCTGCCTGTCCGGTTTTGGGGCGCGCCTTTTCAGGCGCTAGGCAACGCAAAGTTTCTGGCGCTATAGCGTCATAGTAGTCATGCAAATCAGAGTTCCAATAATGTCTAAATTTCCAATCATTTTGACCGCCACTCTAAGCTTGGCACTCTCTGGCTGTGGTAGCGATACTGACGCCGATTTATTGGCGGCCGAAGGGGAAACGGCCGAAGAAGCGGCGTTGCAAGGTAAGGTCGAATGCGCGCTTGCCGGAAGCGCGGAGTTCAACCGAAATTGCACGACCGAGCGCGTGAGCGGGGCGGAAGGACAGATGTTGGTCGTTCGTCACCCCGATGGCGGTTTCCGGCGCTTTAAAATCCTGACCGACGGTCGCGGGCTTTCGCCAGCGGACGGTTTCGATGCCGATTTCAAAATTACTGTGATGGCCAACGGTATGATCGAAGTGAAATCGGTTGATGATGTTTACCGGCTGCCAGCGGCGATCAAAGGCGCAGAGACCAAATAGGTTGATTGC
>JBEBKE010000186.1:0-4573 GCA_040079555.1 Sphingorhabdus sp.
CCCCCATTGACGCGTTTTTCGATGGCGTGATGGTGAATGATCCAGACCCGGAAAAACGGGCGTTTAGGGTAGGATTGCTGACAAGGTTCCGTGACGCGGTTTGCCAAGTTGCGGATTTTTCGAGGATTGAGGGGTAGCGCTCCAAACGCAGCCACAGCGCCAGATGGATAGGGACATATGACTCACACGAAGGCACGAAGACACGAAGAAGGAAAAGCGCGTAGCGCATTTCATCACTGTCCCCCTCCGATTTGCGATGACGGTGCAGATATGAAGCGGCTTCGCCGAGTAACGTCTTCTTTGTGCCTTCGTGCCTTCGTGTGAAATCGTTCTTCCCTTCCCAAATCTCCCAAGCGATCAGGTGACAAGACAATGACCCAATATGTTTACCGTTTCGGCGGCGGAGTTTCAGATGGCAGCGGGCTTTCCAAAAACCTGCTTGGCGGCAAAGGCGCGAACCTTGATGGGATGGCGGCGATTGGCCTGCCCGTCCCTCCCGGCTTTACGATCACCACCGAAGTCTGCACCGCGTATTACGCGAACGGCGAAGCCTTCCCCGATGGCCTCAGCGCCCAAGTCGCGGCTGGCATCGTTCATATCCAGACCACCACCGACCGCGTATTCGGCGACCCCGCCAACCCGTTGCTCGTCTCGGTCCGATCCGGCGCGCGCGTGTCGATGCCCGGCATGATGGACACCGTCCTCAACCTTGGCCTAAACGACCAAACCGTCGAAGGGCTTGCCGCGTCCTCCGGCGATGCGCGCTTTGCGTGGGATAGCTATCGCCGCTTTATTCAGATGTATGCCGATGTTGTGCTGGGCCTCAACCACCACGCATTCGAAGATGCGCTGGAGATTGCCAAGGAAGATCAGGGCTATTTCCTTGATACAGAACTATCCGCCGATGATTTGCGCGCGCTGGTCGGCGAGTATAAAAACCTTGTCGCCGCCGAATGGGGCAAGCCATTTCCGCAAGACGTCCACGAACAGCTTTGGGGCGCCGTCGGCGCGGTCTTTTCCAGCTGGGAATCGGACCGCGCCAAAGTCTATCGCCGCCTGAATTCGATTCCCGGCGACTGGGGAACCGCGGTCAATGTGCAGGCGATGGTGTTTGGCAATATGGGCGACACATCGGCGACGGGCGTGGCCTTCACCCGCGATCCGGCGACCGGCGAGAATGCGTACTATGGCGAATATCTGATCAATGCGCAGGGCGAAGACGTTGTCGCGGGCATCCGCACACCGCAATATCTAACCAAGATTGCCCGCGAAACCGCAGGAGCTAAGCCGCTCAGCATGGAAGAAGCCATGCCCGATGCCTATGCAGAGCTGGCGCGCGTATTCGACATTCTCGAACGCCATTACCGCGATATGCAGGACATCGAGTTCACCGTCGAGCGCGGGCAATTGTGGATGTTGCAAACCCGTTCGGGCAAGCGCACTGCCAAGGCGGCGCTCAAGATCGCCGTCGATATGGCGGCGGAAGGATTGATCACGCAGGATGAGGCGGTCTGCCGTGTCGATCCAATGGCGCTTGACCAGTTGCTCCACCCGACGCTTGATCCCGACGCGGTTCGCGATGTGCTGACCAAAGGCCTGCCAGCATCGCCGGGCGCGGCATCTGGCCAAATAGTCTTTGACGCTGACACTGCCGAGCGCCGCAACGACATGGGCGAAAGCGTGATTTTGGTCCGCACCGAAACATCGCCTGAAGACATTCACGGCATGCACGCCGCCACCGGCATTTTGACGGCACGCGGCGGGATGACCAGCCACGCCGCCGTTGTCGCACGCGGCATGGGGCGGCCTTGCGTATCTGGCGCAGGCAGCCTGTCCATCGATATCGCCGCCCGCGTGCTGCGCGTATCGGGGCGCGAGTTTAAAGAAGGCGAGATCATCACCATCGACGGATCAACCGGCGAAGTGATGGCGGGTGCTGTGCCGACTTTGCAGCCCGAGCTGGTCGGCGATTTTGGCACGTTGATGGTCTGGGCCGATGCAGGTCGCCGCATGAAAGTGCGCGCCAATGCCGAAACCCCGCACGACGCCCAAGTCGCACGCGATTTTGGCGCAGAGGGCATTGGGCTTTGCCGCACTGAACATATGTTCTTTGACGCGGCGCGGATTACCGCCGTGCGCCAGATGATATTGGCTGACGATGAAAAAGGCCGCCGCGTTGCGCTCGACAAGTTGCTGCCTGAACAGCGCGCAGATTTCATCGGCATTTTTGAAGTGATGGCGGGATTGCCCGTGACCATCCGCTTGCTCGACCCGCCCTTGCACGAATTCCTACCGCATCAGGAAAGCGAGTTTGCCGAAGTTGCAGCAGCCGCTGGCGTGGGCATCGAAGTGCTAAAACAGCGCGCTGCCGAGCTGCATGAATTCAATCCAATGCTGGGCCATCGCGGTTGCCGGCTGGGTGTGACTTATCCGGAAATCTACGAAATGCAGGCGCGGGCGATTTTTGAAGCGGCCTGTGCGCTGGCCGTCGCGCCCGTCCCCGAAATCATGATCCCGCTAGTCGGCACACGCCGCGAGCTGGAACTGATGAAAGAAGTCGTCGATAATGCTGCTGAGGCGGTCTTTGCCGAACAGGGCAAGCGGATCGAATATCTGGTCGGCACAATGATCGAGCTGCCCCGCGCCTGCCTGATGGCCGATGAAATCGCCGAGGTTGGCGCGTTTTTCTCCTTCGGTACCAACGACCTGACGCAAACGACATTGGGCGTATCCCGCGACGATGCTGCACGCTTCCTGACGCATTATGTCGACAAGGGCATCTATGCCCGCGACCCGTTTGTCAGCCTTGATGTCGAAGGCGTCGGCCAGCTCATCGAAATCGCCGCCAACAAGGGCCGTGCCACCCGTCCCAACATCAAACTCGGCATCTGCGGTGAACATGGCGGCGATCCGGCTTCGATCGAATTTTGCGAGAAGACTGGGTTGGATTATGTTTCCGCTTCACCATACCGCGTGCCGATTGCGCGGCTAGCGGCGGCACAGGCAGCGCTTGCCAAGAGCTAGCTGTTTCGCTTAGCCTCTCCACAGGGGAGAGTTCAGTATGAAACCGTGGCTACGCTACACCATCTGCATCGCGCTTGGCCTTGGCGGCGGCGCGGCGTTTGCTGTGCATCAGGTGCGCGGCGACTACGCCGCCAAACAGGTTCGCAATGGACCATGGAGCGCCAATACCGATCAGGGGACGGCCAAGGCATCCGCTCTCACCCGAGCGAAAGTAGCGCTGAACGGCCTGCTGGCGCTGCCTGCAAAAGAGGCGATGTATTTTATAGCAGCAACAGACAGCGACGGAGCGCCGCTTAAAGGTAATTGCACTTATACCGTCAGCGGCGGCGAACTCGACGCACGCTGGTGGAGTATCACTTTGTATAAAGGTGAAGGCTGGCTGGTCAAAAATACCGCCAATCGCTGGTCCATCGGTAGCGGCGGCATCGCCATGAACGAAAGTCAGCCGCCAGGCTGGCAATTTTTGGTTGGACCAAAGGCACCAAAAGATGATCCGCAATATTTGCCTACCGGCGGTACCGCGCAATTCGATCTGACCCTGCGCACCTATCATCCACAAGGCGCGTTGCTGAACGATCCAGCCAAGGCCAAACTGCCGACGATCAAAAAGGAGGGCTGCGCATGATCCGCAATTGGATGCTCCCGTCTTTCATGGGTATAGCCATGGCCATCGCCGCCTATCAGGGAACGTTGCTGGCAACACCCTATGTGCTCATGTCAGCCGCAATGAAAAAAATCGGCGCGCAGGCTCCGGTGAACAGCTTTCGCTTTGGGGAGCCGACAACCGCCGACAATCAACCCATTGTCAGGCCCAGCCCCGATCTGGTCTATTCCTCGTGCGTGTTTGATTTGTCCGATGGCCCGGTTTTGATTGATGTCCCCGCCGTGCCCGACAGCTATTGGTCAGTCAGCATCTTTGACGCGCGCACAGATGTGGCAAAGGTGATCAGCGTCCGTGAAAATGGCGGCAAGCCAGCGCGGATTGTTTTGCACCACAAAGATATGCAGCTGGAAATGGTCCCTGATTATGAACCCGTGGTGCTGAAATATAATAAGGGCATTGCCTTGATTCGCATACTTTTGAAGGATCCTGCACAATATGCCGCCGTTGATGCAATTCGTCGCAAATCAACTTGCGAACGCGGATAGCCATATTTCGGGTTGCGAATCCTGAAAGCCGCGCCTAAGAGCGCGTCACCGTGCACCCGTAGCTCAGCTGGATAGAGCATCAGACTACGAATCTGAGGGCCGGGCGTTCGAATCGCTCCGGGTGCACCACTTTCCTCTCTTTGTTTGGTGATTTGCCCCCATAGGGGAAAATCGTTATTTTATACCGTTAGTGCTGAGCTTGTCGAAGCACGTCCATCGGTACTGCGAAACGCCCTTCGACAAGCTCAGGGCTAACGGTTAAATGGCAATAATGAGCAATCTAAACAAACCAAAATCCGCGATCGTGCTGTTGTCCGGTGGTCTCGACTCGATGGTCGTCGCCGGTCTGGCGCGAGAGGCGGGCTATGATCTGATCGCGCTGACCATCGATTATAACCAG
>JBEBKE010000187.1:0-4572 GCA_040079555.1 Sphingorhabdus sp.
GGTTCGGCGCGCTATATCGCTGCGGGAACGGACAGCGTGTTGCTGCACGATATCATGGCGCGCGCTTGCAACGATGCGGGGCTACCTCAGACGGCGCTCGCCGACGCAATCCGAATGCGCCGCAATGGCGATCTGGTCTTTGTTTTCAACTATGGTACTGAAGACGCCGAGGTCGCTCAGATGGGCAAGATCGTCATCGGCCAAGCCCGAATTCCGCCTGCCGGAGCGGCGGTATTTACAAAACGCCTTGCAAAGTAGGATTTGGTTTGAGACTATGTCGCCAATACATCGGAAACTGCCCCAATGGCTGTATGGGGTTTGGATACCAGCCTTGTATCCCTGTAGATTCCATCATCGCTAAATCGTTTCAGGTGAGACTTTAGTGAGACCTTCCAGCGCCGCACCTTATTGGGTCTGGACCCTAATAATCTTGCCAGCTTTCATCACCGCCGCAACCGTTTCCAGCACACGGATGTTAGTTATCGGATCACCTTTCACCGCGATCAGATCGGCAAAACGTCCCTCGACGATGCTGCCGACCTCAGCCTCTTTACCCATGGCCTTTGCCGCTTCGATGGTGGCGGATTGGATCGCCTGCATTGGCGTCATTCCATAACGGACCATATAGGCGAATTGCTTGGCGTTGCCGCCATGCGGATACACTCCGCTGTCAGTGC
Organism: Sphingorhabdus sp.; assembly: GCA_040079555.1. GTDB lineage: Bacteria > Pseudomonadota > Alphaproteobacteria > Sphingomonadales > Sphingomonadaceae > Sphingorhabdus_B. The sequence continues at coordinate 678 of JBEBKE010000187.1, forward strand.
CATAGCCGATTTTGACGCCCATTTTGACCGCTTTGGCAAAGCCTTCGCGTTGGACATCGGTGGTTTCGCGATTCTTGCGCAAATATTCTTCAGGCCAGCCTTCTTTGGTGCCGACATCATCGATATAGTCGCCATTATAGATATCCATCACCAGCCAGACGCCAGCGTCCTTGGCCATTTGTAAGGCTTCATCATCGATCAAGCTGGCATGTTCGATGGAACGCACGCCAGCGCGTATCGCGGCTTTGATGCCCTCTGCACCGTGAGCATGAGCGGTGGCATAGCTGCCATTTGCTTTGGCGACCTCCACCGCTGCGCGCATCTCGGCCTCGGTCAATTCTGGTGCGCCGGGTTCTGTTCCGATGGCAAGCACCGCGCCGGTTGCCATCAGTTTTAGGAAATCGACACGACCGTCGTACAAGGCCGCCGCGCGCGCCGCCACAGCCTCAGCGCCCTTTGCGACGCCCAGCCGCATATCTGCGGGCAATTGATCGTTGGGAACAACGCCGTTCAACTCGCCGCCTCCACCGGGATGCGTCAAATACGCCCCGGCAACCGCCATGCGCGGGCCGGGTACTAGGCCTTGGTCGATTGCATCGCGCAACGCCACGTCAGTCAGCCCGCGATAGGTGCCGACATCGCGCACAGTGGTAAAGCCTGCCCGCAAAGTGGTCAGCGCGTTGTTGGCACCATGCAGCGCGGTTAGCTGCGGAGAGGTTTTGATCGGTGCGGCCAGATCGGCACTTTGCCCGGCATCGGCTAAATGCGTGTGCAGATCGATCAGGCCCGGAAGGACGGTATACGCGGACCAGTCGATATGCTGTTTGGCAACCAACCGTGTCTGGAAATCGGCAAGCGAACACGGCGCAATTTTGCTAACCCGCTCGCTTTTTATGAAGATGCATTGGTCGGTCAGCACTGTGCCCGCCGACACATCGACCAGCTTACCGGCCCTTAATATTATGGGATGTTCGGGCAATATAATGTCGGCAAAAGCCGCTTGCGCGGGACACAGCGACGCAGCGATTACTGCCGATAGGGTGAACCGGCGCATCAGCCCTTTTTGGTGATCCGCTCGATTTCTTTGGCAACCATACCCTCGACAAGGCCGGGCAGATGCGAATCGAGCCAATCTTTCAGCATCGGACGCAACAATTCGCGCGTCAGCCCCTCGAGCGAAGTTTCGCCGCTGCGCACGATCTGCGGGGCGACGCCGGGTTCGGCTAAAGTTTTCAGTACCGAAAAGCTCTGCGCCAGGCTTTGGGCCTTATTATCATCGAGCAGCTCTTCGGCGGCTTCGGTCAGTTCCAGGACGTCTTCCTCGGCTTCGATCTCGTTTTTACGCGGGGTGGCAGCACGCGTTGCGCGGGCGCGGGTGATTACGCGGTCATCCTCGGCGATGATCTTTTTGATCGACGAAAGTATTGCTTCCATCGATGGTTCGCTGCGGTCTTCAGCCATCCGTATTGCCCCTCAAACGCCCCTGATCCCAGCCATCAATAGTCGGGAAGTGCTTCTATTTCCGCCTTTTGCGCCGGTGTGTCAACTGTGCGGGTTGCCTCAGTCGCCGGATCGGCGCGCGACGCCCAGTCATTCCACGCGTCTTCAACAGCGTCATAATTGACCATCGGGTCGTACAACGCGCCGCCTTCAAGCCCCAAATCACGTGCTTCTGCACGGCCCATTGCGGCCAAAAGTGAGAAGCCAGCGACATAGGCATTGCGCCGCGCGGTCACCAGCTGCACTTTGCTTTGCAGCAATTCCTGCTCGGCATTCAAAATATCCAAGATAGTCCGGTTGCCCACGCTGTTCTCAGCGCGTGTGCCTTCTAGCGACAGCTCATTCGCAGAGACTGCGCGTTCGGAAGCAGCAATCACCTGAAGCGATGCGCGCCAGCTGGCATAGGATGCGCGGGTTTGTGCGATAGCTTCACGCTCGGCGGCAATTTCTTGCTCTTGCGCTTGGCCCAAACGCGCTTGCGCTTGGCGGATCTGGGCTGCGGGTTGACCGCCAGAATATAACGGCAATGTAGCCCTCACCCCGATTTGCGCAGAGCTGTTGCTAGTATCAAACGCTGGCCGCGTGCCCGAATCGATGCTGCCGAAATTGTTCGAATAGCTTCCGCTGCTGAAGCCTGCGACCTGCGGCAACCGCGAAGCGTTCGCGCCGCGCCGATCATAAAGCGCGGCTTCACGAAATTCGCGCGCAGCGATCAAATCGGGGTTGGCATCCAGCGCAACTTTCACCGCATCGTCAGGGGTCGCGGGCAGATTGGGCAATGGCGGCGGCGCCTCTAAATCGCCGGGTTCATTGCCAACCAGCTGAATGTAGATCTCTTTCGACCGAATCAGGTTCGACCGCGCACCTTCCATATTGCCGATGGCCAGTTGCAACCGCGCCTCGGATTGAGCAACATCGGTACGCGTCAGGTCGCCGATTTCAAACCGGTCCTTTGTCGCTTCCAAATTGACCTGCAATACGCCGACTTGCGCACGGTTTAGTTCCACGATCGATTCGTCGCGAATCACATCCATATAGGCACCGACAACGGCAGAGAATATCGCGCTTTCGGTGGCGCGCAAACCGGCCTGTCCAGCTTCCACGCGATTGACCGCAGCCAACACGCCGTTCTTAACAGCGCCGCCGGTGTAGATTGGCACCGACAAATTGACGCCGCCAGAAAACAACCGATCAGCAGAAAAATTCTCACCATCAGAACGCGGGAATTGCTCGGAATAGCTTGCCGATGCCGTTGCATCAGGCCGACCTTGCGCCTTTGCAATCGCCACGTTCTCATCCGTTGCGCGCTGACCTGCGCGCGAACCCGTTAGCGTCGGATTCGTTTTATAGGCCTGTGTCAATGCATCGCGCAACGTTTCTGCCTGCAGCGGCGTGGATGCCAAAATGGCGGCAGAGCACAAAAACAGTTTAATTTTATGCGTCAAAAAACAAACTCCCTGGCACGGGCAAAGCCGGGCAGCGGTGCGATTTCCATATCGGCCACTGGACGCAAAGCCAAATGATCACCGCGTTTCACGCCAGTTGCCAGTCGTGTTACCGGTCCGTCCGTGATGCCGGTCACGATCCGTCCGCCATCGGAAAGCTGATCGACAAGAGCTTGCGGCAACTCTTCAATCGCGCCGTCGATGATGATCAGATCAAATGGCGCACTGTCTGGCGCGCCTGCTTGGTTGTCGCTGCGCAAAAGCGTCATATCGGGACAATTGCTCTCAAACTTATCTGCCAGCTCCGCCGATTCCTCAACAGCAACGAATGATGCTATGCGCGTTTTCAGCAGCGTGGCAAGATAACCGGTGCCGGCTCCAACCAGAAGAGCATGATCGTCAGGCTTTGGCTGCGCCGCCATCAACATATGCCCCACTGCAGTAGGGGGATTTAACATCCGCCCGCCGCCCAGAGAAACCGACCTGTCCATATAGGCAACGCTGGGATCGCCGATGACAAACCGCTCGCGCGGCGTCGCCAACATAGCAGCGATAATCCAGGGTGCATTGACCCCATCGGTGCGCAGCTGGCTGTCAACCATGTTGCGGCGCATCTGTTCAGATTGCGGTAGAAGCGTCATAAAACCCATTGCCTGCAAATATCTGGCACAACCGTGTTGCGTTGGCAATACAGTCTCGAAGCCATAGCTTGTAATGAGGCTTGTAACAAAGGCCAAGCAGGATTCGGACGAAATGTCGATTCCGCTACACGAAGTGCATCACAGCATTGCATAACGCGGGCAGTGTCGTTAATGGCGCGCTCTCGCACCACAGACAAAGCGCAATTTAGCACTAGTCAATGTCGAGGCCCGATGGCGGAGTGGTGACGCAGAGGACTGCAAATCCTTGCACGCCGGTTCGATTCCGGCTCGGGCCTCCAAAATCCTGAC
>JBEBKE010000188.1:0-4532 GCA_040079555.1 Sphingorhabdus sp.
ATCGGGATACCGGTCCAACGAGAAACGACGGCAGCGATATCGTCGCTGGTCACTTCCTCGCGCAGCATTGCGTTACCAGCCGCCGCAACGGCATCGGCCAGCTGCTTTTCGAGGCCCGGAATTGTGCCATATTGCAGCTCACCTGCTTTAGCCAAATCACCGCCGCGCTGCGCCTGATCGAGTTCGATGCGCGCACCGTCCAACGCTTCCTTGATTTTGGATTCCGCTGAAATCTTGTCCTTTTCGGCCATCCAGCGCGTGGTCAATTCGCTCGATTGCTGCTCCAGATTGGCCAGCTCGCCTTCCAGCGTTTCCAGCCGGTCTTTCGATGCAGCATCGGTTTCCTTTTTCAGCGCTTCACGCTCGATCTGCAATTGCATGATCCGGCGGTCGAGATTTTCGATCTCTTCGGGCTTGGACTCAACCTCCATCCGCAGGCGCGATGCGGCCTCATCCATCAGATCAATGGCTTTATCGGGCAAAAAGCGATCGGAGATATAACGGTGCGACAAAGTGGCTGCCGACACCAGCGCTCCGTCGGTAATCCGCACGCCATGGTGCAGCTCGTATTTCTCTTTCAGCCCGCGCAGGATCGAGATGGTGTCCTCAACCGTCGGCTCGCCAACAAATATCGGCTGGAACCGGCGTTGCAGCGCAGGGTCTTTCTCCACATGCTTTTGATATTCATCCAGCGTCGTCGCGCCGATGCAGTGCAGTTCGCCACGTGCTAGCGCAGGTTTAAGCAAGTTAGACGCATCCATCGCGCCTTCGCCTTTGCCCGCGCCGACCAATGTGTGCATCTCGTCGATGAACAGGATGATGTCGCCATCGGCTTGCTTGACCTCATCCAGCACGCCTTTCAGCCGCTCTTCAAACTCACCGCGATATTTGGCACCTGCGATCAGCGATCCCATGTCGAGCGACATCAGTTTGCGGTCCTTCAGGCTATCGGGGACGTCGCCATTGGCGATACGAATGGCAAGGCCCTCGGCGATCGCGGTTTTACCAACGCCTGCCTCGCCAATCAGGACGGGGTTATTTTTGGTGCGGCGGGCAAGGATTTGTATCGTCCGGCGGATTTCTTCGTCGCGGCCGATGACGGGGTCAAGCTTACCCTCACGCGCCACTTCGGTCAGGTCGCGGGCGAATTTTTTCAGCGCGTCATAGCGGTCTTCGGCCCCCGCCGTGTCAGCACTGCGGCCTTTGCGCAATTCGTTGATGGCAGCATTGAGCGCTTCGGCTTTCACGCCGGCTGCGGCCAAAGCCTTGCCTGCGGTTGTGGTCGATGACAGCACCAGTGCCAGCAAAAGCCGCTCTACGGTCACAAAGGAGTCCCCCGCCTTCTGCGCGACTTGCTCGGCTTGATCCAAAACCCGCACCGCATCATTATCCAGTCCCGGCGTCTGCTGCGCACCACCGCCGCTGACAGCTGGCACTTTGGCAAGCGCCGCATCGGTTTCGCGCAACGCTGTCGGCGCATCGCCGCCAGCGGCTTTAATCAGGCCGGACGCCATGCCTTGCTCATCCTCGAGCAAGGCTTTCAACAAATGCTCTGCGCCGATCCGCTGATGGTTCATACGGATGGCGACGGTCTGTGCGCTTTGCAAAAAGCCTTTGGCGCGATCAGTGAATTTTTCGAGGTTCATAATCAGTCCCTGTCATATATACCTAATACAGGTAGTGGCTTATGTCCTTTGTGCAAGGGACGCGGGTTTTGGTCGGGTGGATTTTTGAGGCCCGCGCCTTATCTATGACGTATGATCGATTGGATTACTCCGCATCCGCATGGGATATATCTGCCGCTGGCGGATTGCTGGATCGACCCGTCTCGCGCGGTCGAAAGGGCTTTGGTCACGCACGGCCATGCCGACCATACGCGCGGCGGACATGAAAGCGTATGGGCGACGCCCGAGACGCTGGCGATCATGAAGCTGCGTTATGGCGAGGCCGGGACAAATATCCCGATGGGCTATGGCGATGCGGTCGATATCGGCGGCGGCATTACCGCCAGCTGGCATCCCGCTGGGCATGTGCTCGGCTCTGCGCAGATTTTGTTGGAACGCGCGGGGGAGCGGGTCGTGGTAACCGGCGATTACAAACGCCGTGCCGATCCCACTTGTGCAATGTTTGAGCCTGTTGCGTGCGATGTGCTGATTACCGAGGCGACGTTCGGCCTGCCGATTTTCACCCATCCGCCGATTGAGGGTGAGATAGCTAAGGTTATTGATGCTTTAGCTACCAATCCAGAACGCTGCGTGTTGGTGGGGGCCTATGCGCTTGGCAAAGCGCAGCGGGTGATCGCTGAACTGCGGTTGGCAGGGCATCACGACACGATCTATCTCCACGGTGCGTTGGCCAAGATGTGTGATCTCTATGCCGAACATGGTGTCGAATTGGGGTCTTTGGCCCCCGCCGCCGGAATGTCGAAAGAGGTGCTGAAGGGCTCCATTATCCTCGCGCCTCCGTCTGCATTGAACGACCGCTGGAGCAGGCGGTTGCCCGATCCCATCACAGCGATCGCTTCCGGCTGGATGCGCGTGCGGCAACGCGCGGTGCAGCGCAATGTTGAACTGCCGCTGATTATCTCCGACCATTGTGACTGGACCGAACTGACCGATACCATCCGCGAACTGAACCCCGCCGAAACATGGATTACGCATGGCCGCGAAGAAGCGTTGCTGCATTGGTGCGAGTTGCACCAGTTGAAGGGCCGCGCGTTAGAATTGGTTGGGCGCGAAGAGGAGGAGGAGGGGTGACTTACTGCACCGTAGTGCTGAGTTTGTCGAAGCACGCCCCACCGCATAGCGCTACAACTAGGAAACGCCCTTAGACAGGCTCAGGGCTGCGGTTTCTATAGTGGAAAAATTCTCTGTCCTCATCGAGGCTTTGATCTACACACGTTCGCGCAATGGAAAATTGGCGTTGATCGCCGAATATTTGCGCGAGACGCCCGACCCTGATCGAGGCTGGGCTTTGGCGGCGTTGACCGACGGATTGGATTTTCCGGCGGTGAAAGCGGGTACAATTCGCGCTTTGGCCGTTACGCGGATTGATCCGGTACTATTTGCATTGTCGCGCGATTTTGTCGGCGATACAGCCGAGACAATCAGCCTAATGTGGCCGCCGCAGCCAAGTGACAGCACACCGCCAACCGTTAGCGAGGCTGTAGCAGCCCTCAATGCGATGACGCGCGCGACGGTTAATTTAGAGCTCGCGCAGTTGCTGGATAGGCTAGATGCCAATGGCCGGTTCGCACTGCTTAAACTGGCCACGGGGGCAATGCGGGTTGGCGTTTCGGCAAGATTGGCAAAAACGGCGTTGGCGCAGGCTTTCGCGCTGGAACTCGATGATGTCGAGGAGGTTTGGCACGCCCTTCAACCCCCATACACCGAACTGTTCGATTGGGCAGAAGGGAGAATTGCCAAGCCCGATTCGACCAACCTGCCGATTTTCCGTCCCTTCATGCTCGCACATCCTCTAGAGGATAACACCGTCGATTTGGCGGACTATGCGGCGGAGTGGAAATGGGACGGCATCCGCGTTCAGATCGTCCATATCGGCGGCGAAGTGCGGATTTATTCACGCGGGGGTGAGGAGATCACGCGATCATTTCCTGAAATCGGCACGGGCCTCACTTGGCAAGGCGTTGTTGACGGCGAACTGCTGGTGCGCGGTGCGCATCAGGGCGGCGAAGATGGCGGAGCGGCCAGTTTCAATGCGTTGCAGCAAAGGCTGGGACGAAAGACAGTGTCGGCAAAGATGCTGGCTGAGGCTCCGGCCTTTGTCCGGCTATATGACATATTGTTTGACGGCACTGAAGATTTGCGCGGTCTGACTTGGGAGCAGAGGCGGCTGCGGCTGGAGGCGGCGATGCCGCATCTTCCCGCCGAGCGATTTGATCTATCACAACTGATTGAAGCATCCGATTTCGAGGCGCTCGCCGAAATCCGTAGCCAAGCCCGCGATGCCGCTATCGAAGGTGTGATGTTGAAACGCCGCGACAGCCTGTACGTCGCAGGACGGCGCGTTGGGTTGTGGTATAAATGGAAGCGTGATCCTTTGGTGGCCGACTGCGTGCTGATGTATGCGCAGCGCGGGTCGGGGAAGCGGTCAAGCTTCTATTCGGATTACACCTTTGGCTGCTGGACAGCCGACCCTGCGGCGGGCGGTGAATTGCTTCCCGTCGGCAAAGCCTATTCAGGGTTCACCGACGAAGAACTCAAATCCATCGACAGCTTTGTCCGCAAAAACACCACCGCACGCTTCGGCCCCGTGCGCGAAGTCGAAAAACGCCTTGTCTTCGAAGTCGCCTTTGACGCGGTGCAAGACAGCAAGCGGCACAAATCCGGCATCGCCATGCGCTTTCCCCGCATCAGCCGGATCAGAACGGATAAGCCAGCCGAGGAAGCGAATTTGATCACCGATTTGCGGGCGATGATTGGGGGTTAGGGCGTTTCGGCATAAATTAAACCGTCAGCCCTGAGCCTGTCGGTAGCGTAGCTGGCCATAGGCCAACGGCGTCCCGCAGTACC
>JBEBKE010000189.1:0-4516 GCA_040079555.1 Sphingorhabdus sp.
ATCGCGGATGACCATCCCCTTTTTCGTCAAGCACTTGCAATGGCGGCTGGGGCGGTGCGCCCTGATTCCCGACTGGTCGAATGTGCAAACTTGCCGTCCGCATTAAACGAGGCAGTCGCCGCTGACGATCTAATCCTGATCCTGCTGGATTTGAAAATGCCGGGGGCAGAGGGATATTCCGGCGTTGCATTGTTGCACGCCGAAAAACCCGACGTGCCGATCCTGGTTATTTCCAGCGCAGACGCAGGGCCAGCAGCGCGCAATGCCGTGCGCTTTGGCGCTGTGGGCTTTTTAAGCAAGGACGCTAGCCTTTCGGAAATAGAGATTGCTATCAGCGATGCATTATCGGGAAAGCGGATTGCGATACCAAGCGATGCGGAAATGGATCCTGTCGTGGCGCAGATTGCATCGCTAACGCCGACGCAGCTTAAAGTATTGCTGGGGGTAATGCAGGGAAGGCTGAACAAGCAAATCGGCTATGACCTTGGTATCAGCGAGGCTACGGTTAAGGCGCATATGACTGCGATTCTGAAAAAACTCGATGTGCAGAACCGGACGCAAGCTGTGCTCGCCGCGAAGGCGCTGGGCCTCGAAGCCATTTCGCACGATTAAAAACTATTCAGCGGATATAGGCCGCGGGTCACTGTTTAGCCATGCCTCAAGATCGCCTGCGCTGACCGGCTTCTGCAAAATCGCCACCCCTGTCAGCTCGTCGCGATTGATAAATTCTTTGACGTGAGTGGCGGTCACCAGTGCAAAGCGGGCAGCGGGCTGTTGCAGACGCAACGCAGCGATTAGGTGCAACCCGTCACTGCCTTCACCCAAATCAAAATCAACCAGCGCCACGTCGAACGGTGCCACATGTGCCATTCCTTGAGCCGCTGTGGTTGCGATACTAACGCGATGCCCCAATTGGCTGACATAGCTTTCCATGGCTTCGCAGTTGGAGAGGTCATCATCAACAACCAAGATGTTCAGCGCCCTCGCCAAACCGGAAACGCGGTTTGGCGCCGCAACTGTCGGGGTGTGTGGCACCGACGTTATGGGCAACGCGACGCTGAACCTGCTGCCTTTGCCCGGCGTTGATCGCAGCGAAACACGTGCATCCAACAGCCGTGCGGTGCGGTCAACAATGGCTAGGCCTAGTCCAATTCCGCCCTCACTGGCATTAGCAAGCCTTTCAAACTCTCTAAAAATCAAGCCCTGCTTATCTTCAGGAATGCCGGGACCAGTGTCGATGATATCAATCCGCGCCATACCAGAGCGACGCCGGACGCCGAGAATAATGCCGCCCCGTCCACTGTGTCGGATGGCATTGGATAGAAAATTTTGCACAATCGAGCGTAACAGCCCGGCGTCGGTCATCACAGTAGCATCGCCGATGCCCACCCGCAGGGTCAGCCCCTTTTCACGCGCCAGCGGCGCGAAAGTTTCGGCCATTTCAATCAGCAACGGACGCAGCTGCAGGGGTTGGGGCTGCGGCGTTACGCCGCCCGCATCCAACCGGGAAATGTCGAGCAAGGCCCGCAAAAGCGTATCTGCCGACTCAATCGAGCGATCCAGTCTTGACAAAATTGCTTGCTGTTTTGGGGCAACATCACGGCCCAACGCCGCCGCGAATAGGCGTGCGGCATGTATCGGTTGAAGCAAATCATGACTCGCCGCCGCTAGAAAACGGGTTTTTTCGACGTCGGTAGACGCCAACGCACGATTGGCATCGCGCAGTTCTTGTGTCCGTTCATCGACCCGCATCTCCAACTCTGCCTGAGCTTTCAAAAGCGCATCAATTGCCCGCGCTTCTGTTGTGACATCGGTAAAGCACATCACATAGCCGCCGCTGGGCATAGGGCCGCCGACAGTTTTGAAAACGCGACCATCAGGTCGCACGCGTTCAAAGCTGTGCGCCAAGCCGCGACGCATATGGCCTAGCCGCTTTTCAACATGCGCCTCAACTTCACCGGGGCCACATTCACCGCGCTCCGCATTGTAACGGATCAGGTTGGCAACCGGCACACCTGTACGCACTAAGTTTGCCGGATATTCAAACATTTCCAGATAGCGGCTGTTCCATGCAACTATATTCAAATCGCGATCAACCACGCTAACCCCTGGATCGATATTTTCCAATGTCGCAGCAAGCAGCCCTTTCGAAAATCGCAAACTTTGTCCGGTGTCGTCCAGAATGCGTGCCACCTCTTCGTGCGTCAGATTAGATCCATACAGTGCCGAACGCATGAACGCGCGTGCCGATGGCAGTCCTACAACACCGGCAATTAAACGTTCGGCCTTGCGGATATTGGTGCGATCAATCGGTGCGTCACTTCGCAGCTCGACAAAGGCGTCGGCCGCAGCTTCAGGGCCTACAAAGCGTGCCGCTAGCACCTTTAGCTCGCCAATTGTGGCGGCTGACGCCGCATCAGGATATGCATTTCGCAATAGGCCGGGCAACGCGGCTGTTTGCATGCGCCGCATGGTGACAACAGAAAATATGACAAGATTTGCGCCAATGCTCCAAATTGCGCCATGGCTGATTGGACTTAAACCATCAATGCCGAGCAGCGCATTGGGGTCTGCCAACGTTCCCTTGACCGCATTTAGCCATGTCTCCCCCACCATTTGCGGGATAGCCAGCGTGTAAATCCAGACGACTAAGCCAGCAATCAAGCCTGCCTTTGCAGCCGATGCGTCGCGGTTGCTGCCCATGACTGCCAGAATGAGCGCGGGCGCAAACTGCGCCATAGCGGCAAAGGCGACAAGGCCAATCGACGCCAGTTGCTGGTTGTCGGGAATGCCCAGCGCCCAGCCGAGTGCCGCCAACATGATTGCAGCCATAACAAAGCGCCTGCTCATGAGCACAGCGCGGCCAAGATCCCCTTCCCCTTTCAACCGGTTGGTGCGCACCAGAAGCGGCGCGATGAGATCATTCGACACCATCGTTGATAACGCGATTGTTTCGACCAAAACCATCGCCGTGGCTGCTGAAAAACCGCCAAGAAAAACGAACAGCGCTGGCAAGTTCATCTGCTGAGACAAGGGAAGTTGAAGCACGTAAAGATCGGGTCGGACGTCATCGGGTAAAAGCGATATGCCCGCCGCTGAAATAGGGAGAACCACAAGCAGAGTTATCACCATATACGCGATGAATGGCCACCGCGCGCCGCTCAGGTCGCTAGAGCTTTCTGCTTCTATAACGGTGACATAAAATTGCCGGGGTAGGCAGATGATCGCAGCCATCGACAATAATGTGATGATGAAAAAATCGATGCCGATATTTGATGGTTGAAAATTTTCCGTGAGTTGCGAAAGCCCAGCCGTCGCAGCGGCTGTATCCGCACGGGTGATCAATAGGATGGCGATCACGCCTGCAACCAACAGTGCCGCCAGCTTTAAAAGCGATTCTATCCCGACGGCAAATAGCACCGCATCGTTCCGCCCAGCCGCTTCATATCGGCGCGTGCCATAAACCATCGTAAATAAAGCTAGGCCAACAGCCGCAACCGCCATGGCTGTGGATGGGCTGCCTCCGCCAGATATCAAAGAATAAGTGGTGCCAAGCGAGCGCAGTTGCAATGCCAGATAAGGTATGCTGCCAAGCAACGCCAATATCGTGACCAAAGCGGCGACGCCTTGGCTTTTACCAAAACGGCCTCCGATAAATTCGGATATGGAATGGGCACCATCGCTTTTGACCGCGTCAATCAGCTTTCGCAAAAAAGGATGTGCAAAAACGAAAACAAGGATCGGACCTAAATAAATCGGCAGGTAAGACCAACCGTCGGCAACGGCAGAGCCCACTGCGCCATAGTATGTCCAGCTCGTGCAATAGACTGCCAGCGCGAGCGCATAAGTAGGCACGCGTAAGCGCTGTTTAAGCCCGGAATTACTATGCCGCTCTGCCCATGATGCAAATGCAAACAGGCACAGCGCATAGACAATGACAACTGCTAAGGGCAGTGCTCCCAGCATTTCTCTCCCCCTATACCGACCATTTTAGCAGCAACCTCATGCCGCTTTTGCAGACAACAAGCAATGACGGCACATCGGCAGCCCAAGGTATATCAGCCAATTAATGCCGAACCAGCGCATCCAACCAAGGCGCTGATGAGGCTATTCGCGTGACGCTCAGTGGTATGACACTGATAAGAACGTAAAAAACGCTTGGGACGTCATTGATGACGCCTGCTTTTAGACCCAGATGATGCGGATGTTGGGGGATTTGGAACACCTGACAGCTGCGTGAAAGCCAGTCTGAACGAACGTCAGCTATTGTTGCTCCCAACTTAAAAGCGGACTGTCAGGATCGTCCAACAAAGCAGTCATGCGAGCGGTACAAAATCCGGCGACTTGCCATTAATGTTGAGTTCCAATCATTCTCTTTGCGGCCAATGTTTTAGAGGTAGCGGCACTGATTACCGGATTAAATTAGGCCAAAACGTGACGAAGAATGCTACGAAAAGTGTTACGAACTTGTATAGCTAAGGCTAGGAAAACCGCAGTTTTCAAGAAATGGTCGGGG
>JBEBKE010000190.1:0-4481 GCA_040079555.1 Sphingorhabdus sp.
TGGAAGGCCGAGGGCCGCGCGCTGGAAACCGGAAAGCCCACGCTGCGCCACCGCCACTTTACCGTGTGGAAAGATGATAGCAGCGTCCGTTCAAAAGCCAACATGCTCGCCAATCTGCACAGCAAAGATGCCGTTGTTGTCGATGCGCGCGGCGCGGCCCGCTTTACAGGCGAAGAGGCTGAGCCGCGTGCCGATATGGCATCGGGCCACATTCCCGGCAGCCGCAACCTGCCCTTTGCTGACCTGTTCAACGCCGATGGCACATGGAAACAAGGCGAAGCACTGGTCGCCGCCTTTACCGCCGCGGGCGTTGACCTTGACCGGCAGATGATCACCACCTGTGGTTCGGGCATGACCGCCGCTGTCGTGCTGTTCGGCGCACGCTTGACCGGCAAAAAGGACGTCGCTTTGTATGACGGCAGCTGGAGCGAATGGGGTGCGGACAAAGACACGCCAAAGGCCACAGGCGCAGCTTGAGCGAGCACAGCAACGACCAAAAGCCTGCCACGCGAATTGTGACCGGCGGGCGGCGTAGCGCGCTGACCGGGCCAGTGGTCAATCCACCGGTTTGGCGGGCCAGCACGCATTTGTACGATACTGTTGCCGATCTGGAGGCAGGCTGGGACCAGAACGCCGACGGGCATTTCTTCTACGGTCGTCGTGGTAGTCCCACCCAATGGTCGCTTGCCGAGGCCCTGACCGAACTCGAACCTGGCGCGCACGGGACATTGCTCTACCCATCGGGAGTAGCGGCCATCAGCTGTGCTTTGCTGGCAGTGTTAAAGCCCGGTGATGTGTTGTTGATGAGCGATAATGCTTATGATCCCAGCCGTCACTTCGCCGAAGGGTTCCTGAAGCACTGGGGCGTTGAGACGCGTTATTACGACCCGCTGATGGGCGCTGATATCGCCACCCATTTCTGCGACCGCACCCGTGCGATCCTGATGGAAAGCCCGGGCAGCCTGACCTTTGAAGTGTCCGACATCCCGGCGATCTGCGCTGCGGCAAAGGCGCATAAGGGCAAACGCGAGATTGTCACGTTGCTGGATAATACGTGGGCTACCCCGTTTTTCTTCACCGCGCTGGACAAGGGTGTGGACATCGCCATCCTAGCCGCAACCAAATATGTTGTCGGACATAGCGATGTGATGGCGGGCAGCGTGACGGCAACAAAACGCCATTGGCATGCCCTGCGTTTGACAGCGCAAACGATGGGTCAAGTGCTTTCGCCCGATGACGCCTATCTCGCTGCGCGCGGACTGCGGACGATGGCAGTGCGGTTGAAGGCGCACGAGGCGGCGGCGCTTGATCTTGCTCATTGGCTGGAAGCCCGTGCGGAGGTCGCAACGGTTCTGCATCCCGCTTTACTATCCTGCCCCGGTCATGAAATCTGGAAGCGCGACTTTACCGGTTCGTCTGGCCTATTCTCGTTTGTCCTGAAAGGCGACTGGGAGGCGGCGCGGAAATTCGTCGATGCGCTCGATCTGTTTGGCATCGGCTATAGCTGGGGCGGCTTTGAAAGCCTTACAGTCCCCAAACGTCCCGAGGAATATCGCAGCGCGACGGAGTGGGCCTGTGACGGCACCGTTATTCGCCTGCAAATCGGACTGGAAGATGTCGCAGATTTGAAAGCAGATTTGGAACGTGGATTTGCGGCGATTGCGCCCTAGCCGCTAGCCACAATCAGCCGTTTCGTCGCCTGGGCCTGCGGGTTCGCAAACAATTCCTCTCGCGGCGCACACTCAACAATCTGCCCAGCCTCCATCACCGCAATCCGGTGCGACACGCGGCGAGCGAGCGCCAGATCGTGCGTGATGAACAGCAGCGACAAACCGCGTTCGCGTTGCAACCGGCCAAACAGCCCGACCACTCCATCCGCCACCAGCGGATCAAGCGCCGAGGTTGCCTCGTCAAGCAACAGCATATCAGGATCAGCCGACAGCGCCCGGGCAATAGCCACGCGTTGGGCTTGGCCACCGGACAATGAGGCGGGCTTGCGGGTGGCGAAATCGGTAGCCAAGCCGACCTCGTTCAACAGCCGCTCGACGAGGCCAGCGCCGTCACTGCCTGAAAGCCAGCGCTTCGGCTCCATGATAATATCCGCCACCGTCCAACGCGGATCAAGACTGGCAAGCGGGTCCTGAAACACAGGCTGGATAACGCGCCGATGTTCCGGCTTCCGGCGTTTGCGCGGCGGCAAAGGCTGGTCTTGCCAGAACACGCTACCCGACTGCATCGGGCCAAGCCCTGCAATCGCCCGCCCAAGCGTCGATTTGCCCGAACCCGACCCGCCCACCAGCGCCAGCGTTTCACCCTTGGCCAGCGTCAGGCTGGCATCGACGACCGCGTCGATCCGCCCACGCGACCAGCCCGGTTTGGGGAAGTGGACATGGACGCCCCTCGCTTCGAGCAAAACCTCGCCCGGCGGCGAAAGCGGCGGCAACGGTTCTGCCAATCGCGGCGTCGCGGCCATCAGGCGTTTGCCATAATCGGTCGCCGGAGCAGTCGCCACTTGCTTCGCCGTCCCTGCCTCCACAACTTTGCCATGCTCCAGCAACAACAACCGGTCGGCATGATGTTCGATACCCGCCAGATCGTGGCTGACCAGCAGCATCGCCATTCCGCGCTCGCGGCACAGTCGTACCAGCAACGCCATAATCTCACCACGCAGCGCAGCATCCAGCGCGCTGACCGGCTCATCGGCAACAAGAATGTTTGGCCCATGCGCCAGCGCCGCTGCAATCAGGACACGCTGCCGCTCGCCGCCTGAAAGCCGGTGCGGATATTGCGCCAACCGCTCTTTGGGGCGCGATAGGCCGACCGCTTCGAGCATTGCGACCATCGCGGCTTGGTCAGGTTTTGTACCGCCTGCTTGACACGCCGCCTCTTGCAGATGTTGGCGGACCGTCCGGTGCGGAGTCAGCGCAGTCAAGGGCTGTTGAAATACAAAGCCGATTTTCGCTGCCCGCACTGCGCTCAATTCACGCTCGGACAGACCTACAAGCTGAATGCCATCCAACATCGCCGAACCACTCGCTACGCCTGCGCTTAGTCCAAAAGGCGTCATCGCCGTCATGCTTTTGCCAGCGCCCGACGCGCCAGCCAGCGCCACAATCTCGCCGGAGGCAAGAGCGAAGCTGATATCGTCAACTATGCACCTGCCGCCGATGCGAATCGACAGGTTCTGGACGTGATAACCGCCGGTCATTTCGCTGCATCCGCCAGCCGGTCACGAAAGCGTTCACCCGCTATTGTCAGGCTCGCGATCAACGCGACCAATACGCCGCCCGGCAGCAGCAACGCCGCCGGATTCATATCCATTTCCTCTGCGCCTTCGTTGACAAGGATACCCAACGAGGTCAGCGGCTCTTGCACGCCAAGGCCAAGGAACGACAGAAAGCTCTCAATCATGACCACATGCGGCACGGTAAGCATCAGATAAGCGATAGCCACCCCCGCCACATTGGGCAGGATATGGCGGATCAATGTCGCCCGCGCGGGCGAACCGGCGGCCTCAGCAGCGAGCACAAAGGGTCGCTGTTTCAGGGCAATCACCTGCCCGCGCACCACCCGCGCCATTGTTAGCCATTCGACAAAGCCGATGCCCAAAAACACCAACAGGATTGACCGGCCAAAGACCACCATCAACAGGATGACGACGAACATAAAAGGCAGCGCATACAGCCCATCGACGATCCGCATCATCACTTCATCGGTGCGTCCGCCAACCCAACCCGCAATCGCGCCCCATGCAACGCCGATGACGAGAGCCACCAATGCGGCGGCAAGCGCCACAGAGAGCGTCATCCGCGTACCGACCAACAACCGCGCGAACCGGTCGCGCCCTAAATCGTCCGTCCCCAGCACATGGCCATCAGTGAATAGCCCGACACGCACGCTGTTCCAGTCAATCGACACGTGATCATACGGCAGCAACAACGGACCGAGCAACGCAGCAAGCGCTATCAGCGCCACGATGATAATGGCGGGCTTCAAGGACAGCGCCTGTCGTGCCAGTTGGATTGAACTAGCTCGCACGAAGACATGAAGGCACGACGAAGCCTTGCTCTGCTTTTCCTTGGTGTCTTCGTGTCCTCGTGCGAGCTAAATATCTTCATCCTTCGCGCATCCTTGGATCGAGCCAGCCATAGATCAGGTCAGCGAACAGGTTGAATAGAATTATGAGCGCCGCATAGAGTGTCACAACACCCAGCACGAGCGGGTAGTCGCGGTTTAGCGCGCCTTGCACAAAATAGCGGCCCAGCCCGGGCAATCCAAACACCGTTTCGATGACGACCGCACCGGTTAGCAACGCCGCCGCCGCTGGCCCCAGATAGCTGGCGACTGGCACCAATGCGGGTCGCAGCGCGTGGCGTCGTAAGATGGTCAGCGGTGCGATGCCGCGCGCTCTGGCGGCACGAATATGGTCAGCGCCCAATTCTCCGGCCAGCCCTGCCCGTGCCAGTTTGGCCACAGCGCCT
>JBEBKE010000191.1:0-4460 GCA_040079555.1 Sphingorhabdus sp.
GCGCCGTTTGAAAGCGCAATCCACTCGTCGAGCGCCTCGCGTTCCTTACCGTTCTGAGCTTTGTGCAGTGAGAGGAAAAAGCGGGCGCGCGGTTCTTTGCTATCCAGACGAATTGCCTCCTCGAACTGGGTTTTAGCCTCAGCAGTGACGGTGTCCTTTGCCTCCGCGACCAGTGCTTCGCCCAACCCTGCATGCACATCCGCGCGAGCAGGAAGAAGTTCAACGGCACGTCGGTAAGCCGGTACGGCGAGAACAGGGCGATTTGTGTTAACGTAGGACCAGCCGAGCATCCTGAAACCTTCACCGTCATTGGTGTCGGTCTTCAGGCGTGCGGCGAGTTTTTCGATCATTGAATCAACGTCACCCAGGTTGTCTTTTGCATCTGCAGCTGTTTGAGGAAGGCCAGAGGATGCGGTTCCATCCGCCGCCGACGCGTTGGAATCGGGGCGCAATGCAAAGATTGCGACCGCAACGACCAACACAAGTCCGGCAGCTACCATCATCATTTGCGTTCGGTCAAACCGGTCCAAAAAACTAGTAGAGTGCGGAGCTTCGCTTTCATCTGCACTCTTGGAAACGTTTGGCACAGTTTCCGCTACGGGGATGTCGCCTTTGGCCTCAGCGGGCCCAGCACCTTGTTCGCCAGTCGCTGATTGTTGCATCAATCGCATGATAACCACAGCAATTGCGGCGCCGGCAACAGCGGTTAAAAAATACTCCATGTCATTCCTTCTGCGGTACGTTTGTCCAAGCTTGTGGCCCGATTGCTTAACGGAATGAAGGGCAAAACCCCTGAACCTGTCGCGAGCCTGCCATTCGTTGCATTGCGTCGATACACAGTTCTTCTCGTGCGATGAATCGAATTGGTCAATTCATCGCCTATCTGCCTATTGTGTTTATCGACGGGGACGAAAACACATGCATATCAGGATCGCAAAATGGCTGCTCTGTCAGAACTGACATCCCCCCCCAGTATCGATTCAAAAAAGCGTATCAAAATTTCGGCCTCATCGCTTGAAAATGGTATTTCGCTTGTGATTGCCCTCTGGATTGCGGGCTTTTTGTATTATGGATGGGTTACTCGGTGGAGCAAGACCATCGATCCAGAACATGGCATCGGTTACGCGCTGGGCATTATCGGTGGGTCCATGATGCTTTTGCTTTTGGTGTATCCTTTGCGAAAACGCATCAAGTCGATGGCGAGTTTTGGATCTGTTGGTTTTTGGTTCCGGTTTCATATGCTGCTGGGGCTCTTTGGCCCGTTGGCAGTCCTATTCCATTCACGCTTTACCTGGGGTGCGTTGAACAGCGCAGTGGCTTTGAACGCAATGCTTATCGTTGCAGGTAGCGGCCTTGTCGGTCGGTTTTTGTATTCACGGGTTCACCGCGGATATTCGGGCCGGAAACTGGAAGTTCGCTCGCTTTTGAATGAAATGCACGAAGTCACCGCCAGCCTTGACCGATTTGGCGAGTCAGGCGAACAGATGAAGTCGCTGCTCGTTCCGTTTGAAGCGGCAGCGGTTAAGGCGGGTAGCAGCTTTTGGCGGAGCGCTGCGGCGGTTGTAAGCTTGGGCTTGAGTACCCGGAAAATGCAGTGGCAAATGGGCCGCGAAATCAAAACAGCCTTTAAGACAGCGGGTTTGCCGAAGGAGCAGGCGCTCGATGCACGAAAAGGCATCCTTGCTGGCTCCGCGTCTTACTTTTTGGCAGTGCGCCGGGCAGGTGAATTTGCCTTTTATGACCGCATGTTGCGCTTATGGCATGTGTTACATCTACCGCTATTTTTCGTGTTGGTCGGAACGGTCGTTCTCCATATCGTTGCGGTCCACATGTACTGATGCGTTTTTGGAGCCTTATTTTGGCGCTGTTTGGCGCGGTCTTGCTGACGACGAATGCGAATGCTCAGACCACGTGGGAAAAAATCATCAGCCCTGGCGCGCTGAGTTCAGCGCATGCCAAGCTGGAGAAAAAGTGCGACAGTTGCCACAAGACTTTTAAGAAAGAAGCGCAAAACGCGATGTGCTTGTCGTGCCACAAAGGCATTTCAGGCGACATCAAACAAAATGCCGGATTCCACGGCAAATCGACCGCCCGGTCGCAGCAATGCAAAACCTGTCATAGCGAGCACCATGGCAGAGGTTACCGAATCGTGGCGTTTAACGCGGCAACGTTTAACCACAATTTGACCGACTATCCTTTGGTTGGCGGGCACGCCAAGGCGAAATGCGCCGGGTGCCATAAAGCCGGAGCGAGTTACCGCACGACTCCAACCGCCTGCGCAAGTTGCCACGCGAAAAAGGACCCGCATCTCGGCAGGCTTGGTCGTAACTGTCAGGGATGCCACACCGTTACCGGGTGGAAACCGACGTTATCCTATAACCACGCCAAGACCGGGTTTCCGCTGACGGGTAAGCATCGCAGCCTTTCGTGCATGGGCTGCCACGCGGGGCAACGCTGGCAGGGCTTGTCACAACAATGCATCGGTTGTCACGCGCGTGACGATGTGCACAAAGGATCGCGGGGAACCAACTGTTCAACCTGTCATACGCCAGCTGACTGGAAATCTGCGTCATTCAACCATAATCGCGACACAACATTTCCGCTACTTGGCCAGCATGCGGGAACGGCTTGTGCAGGTTGCCACGGCGCAAACAATGCGATCAGAAAGCCCCAGAAAGCCTGTATATCCTGCCACGCCAAAGATGACTCGCATAAGGGCTCTAGAGGAACTGCTTGCGCGAACTGCCACACCCCGCGTAGTTGGAAGGATGCTAAATTCGACCATACAAAGGAAACGCGTTTTCCGTTGCTGGGTGCCCATGCCCGCGCCGCTTGTGTCGGCTGCCACGGCCCGAACAGCAGCATCAAGAAACCGCCCATGACATGCTATGGTTGCCACCAAAAGGATGACAGCCATAAGGGTAAAAACGGAACGGAATGCGAAAAATGTCACGGTAATAGTGACTGGAAGCAAACGTCGTTCGATCATGACAAGATGACGAATTTTCCGCTGTTGGGCGCGCACAAAGTAGCGCTGTGTGAGGCGTGTCATAAACAGCCGACGCATGTGGAGGTGCCATCGGTCGAATGTGTCAGCTGCCACGCCGAGGACGATGCCCATAACAAGCGGTTAGGGAATCGTTGCGGCGATTGTCACAATGCCGTTGCGTGGAAAGACAATGTCCTTTTCGATCACGATCTGACGCGATTCCCGCTTTCCGGCAAGCACGCACCGCTTACATGCGAGCAATGCCATGGTGACAAAAGCTTTCAGTCAAAAGGAATCACCTGCCAGTCTTGTCATATTGATGAACACCACGCCGGATCGTTAGGCGCATCACCGACCTGCGCCAAATGCCACACCGTCAGCGGCTGGAAATTATGGTCGTTCGACCATGATCTCGAAACCGGATTTGTGTTAACGGGCAAGCACAAAGGGCTAATCTGTTCTGCATGTCATATCAAGGGAACCGAGCCGAAGGACACAAGTTCGGAATGCGGAGATTGCCATGCGCGTGATGATGTCCATGACGGCGGGTTTGGCAACAACTGCGGTCGATGCCACACTACAGAGAACTTTGTCGAGATTCTGATGTAATCTTGATCATAGCGTAATCCAGAAAGATAAACCTGTCGCGAAGCTGTCAATTTAGTCATTCTGACGTCAACCTGCAAATGTAGCATGAATAGCGATGAACTGAATCATCAGAGCGTTGTACCGAATTCGATAGCGCTGTGTTTCACGTAAACTAATTGTAAACACTTTTTACCCATTATTTCTGTGATTCTCTATGTTTCATGAGGGTTTGAGCACAGCTCGGCGTCTGTTTGATCAGTCGGGCACGAGGTCAGGAAGGCCAAATTTTGACGCGGAAGCTGTACCTTGCAGTTCTGACGATGCTTTTGTCGATGGGCTTTGCCCTGTCCTTCGCTGTGCCCGCCGAGGCCGCCCAAAAAGAGAAGTTTGATCACTTTTCGACAGGCTTTCCGCTCACGGGGGGGCATGCACGTGTTACCTGTGAGTCCTGCCATAAGGGTGGCGTTTTCGAGGGTGCTCCGACGCGTTGCGCAGGCTGCCATGACAACATCCGCGCCACCGGCAAGAACAGCAACCACATTACCACGCAGCGCGAATGCGATACCTGCCATACCACAAATGTATGGGCGATCAGCCGATTTGATCATAGCGGCGTTACCGAAACCTGCCTCACCTGTCATGACGGGGTGAAAGCGGTTGGCAAATCGGCCAATCATCCGCAATCGAGCAATCGCTGCGAGGATTGCCACAATACCAACAATTTCAGCGATGCTACGTTCGATCATAGCGGTGTTTCAGGCAATTGTTTCAGTTGTCACAACGGGGTGAAGGCATCAGGAAAATCGCCCAGCCATTTTACGTCGAGTAATCAATGTGAAGATTGCCACAAAAGTACGAAAACTTGGTCTGATGCGACCTACGA
>JBEBKE010000192.1:0-4415 GCA_040079555.1 Sphingorhabdus sp.
ATCATCGAGGTGACGGACGACGTAATCGTGTCATGCGCCGCCATCATCAGGAAGTTCATATGGTCGATGATTTCGCCATCAGCCATATGCTGTCCGTCCTCACGCGTGGCGCGGCAGAATTGGCTGAACATATCCTGCCGGTTTTCATTCCGGCGGCGCTCCTCAATTTGCGGGCCGAAATATTCGATCAGATATTTGCGGCCTGCAACCCCTCTGCCCATCGCGGTGAACGGCAACGGCGCACGGACGATACCGATGGAGGCCTGCACCATATCGACAAAGGCTTTGTTTATCTTATCTGCCTCTGGACCCAGCGGCACGCCGAGGAACGAACTGGCCGCGACATCAAGCGTGATTTGCTTGATCGCCGGATAAAACGCCATCTCGCCCCGCCAATTGGGCAGCTGTTCGCGGAATATGCGGTTCATATCTTGTGTGTACCCACGCATAGGCTCTGGCTTAAACGCGACACCCAAAGCGCGGCGGTCCATGCGGTGATGGTCAAAATCCATCAACATCAATCCGCGCGGGAACAACATGTTGAGTACCGGCCCCCAGCCCTGTTCAGACGAAAACAGCTTTTCGCGGTCAAACAGCATTAGCTCATTCGCCTCGGCACCGACCATCGAGATCGTCGGATTGCCAAAGGCATTGGTGCGGAAAACTTTGCCATAGGTGTTGACCATATGCGCACCATAAGCACTGGGATTGCGCAGCACACGCAACGTCGTACCAATAATCGGCGGGCCGTTTTCACCCGGGATATGCGCCAGTTCCGCGATTTTGCGGCGCGGAGTCCAATGCGGGTTTGCGGCTTCGCTGCTGGCAAGGGCCATGATGTGCTCCAGTCAATTTAATCGTTCAGTTAAACTCTTACTATCAAGCGTGTTAATAAACCGCAAGCGCTAGGGTTAGCGCCTACTCGTTCAGCTAACCCGTCCCAAAGATGAACAACAGCTAACACCATCATTCAGATGCAATTCAACCAGAAAGTTGCAATCGTGCAATCACGATAGAACGAGGCCTCGATTCGACGAAATGATTCGGCAAGACGCGGCGGTTCGATCAAACGAGCAAAGGGGTGGACGATGACATTTATTTCTAAAAAGCTTGGCCTCCGGTTAGCAGCGCTGACCGCAGCGACCGTTGGATTGTCCGGTTGTGTTTACGACGCCGGCCTTGGCTATGCCAGCGATGGCTATGGCTATAACGATTATAACTGCGACCCCTATTCGCCGTTTGACAGCTATTATGACTGTGACAACAGCTATGGCTTTTACAACATCGGCTTTGGCGGCGGTTGGTACGACAGCTTCTGGTATCCCGGCCACGGCTATTATGTGTTCGACAATTATGGCCGCCGGTTCAACATGCGCGACAATCACCGCCGTTATTGGGGCGACCGTCGCCAGCGCTGGTATCGCGATAACAGAGGCCATGATGGCGGGCGCGGCTACGGCCATGGACGCAACCATGATGACAATCGAGGCGACGGGCGCGGACATGATCGCGGACGGGGTGATGGCCACCGAGCAGACTCGCCTCGACCTTCCGGCGCAGTTTCAGATGGCAACTGGGGCCGCCGCGGCGATGGCAGCCGTGGTAGACGCGGAGATGGTCGCCGTGGACGTGATAACGGCCAATCTAATGGCCAAGCTGTTGATGCTGTCGCACAGCCCATACCGCAGCCGATGGCCCGCCCCGGACCAGACGGATGGGGTGATCGCGGTCGGCGTGGTGACGGCGGCGGACGCAATCGCGTTCAGCAACCCACCAATGCTGCCCCGCAAAGCGCAGCGCCGCCTCCGCCGCCAGCAGCACGCGCTCCGCAACCGGCACGCCAGCCCGATGCGCGACAAACCGCCCGGCCACGCGGAGACGGTCCGCGCGGACGTCAAGGCCCGAGCAGCGTCGAAAATTAAACCGCCCTTTTTGGGAGAATGACAATGAAAGCATTTCTGATCGCCGGGTTAGTGGCGACGACCTTTTTGTCGCCCGCAGCCTATGCGGCTGTCGATCTGGCAACGCGCACTGACGCGCCGGCAACGGCAACGGCAACGGACAAAAGCGCCGAATTTCAGCGCGGCGAAGGTCGCCGTGGCGGCGGACGTGCGGGAGGGCAAGACCGTGCCGGGCAATCCACCGAACAACGTCAGGGCAACCCAAACAGAACCGACTGGGCCAATCGTGGGCAGCAGCGCGTAGAGCGCAGCCGTGACCAAAACCAAGAGTGGCGCGGTCGTGACAATCGCGGTGGTGGCCAAAATGGCTGGCAGCAACCAACGGCTCAGCCCCAACCCCCACAGCAACCGCCAGTTGATCGCCGAGCAGATCGCGGGCGTGACCAAAGCCAGACGCAACCGCAATGGCGCGACAATCGCCGCGACGAACAACGCAGAGGCGACTGGCAACGCCGCGATGGTGGCCGTGACGGCCAACGCGACGTTCGCAATACCCAAGATCGCACTGCAACCGACCGTAACTGGGATGATCGCTACGGCAACGGCTATGACCGCGAACGCGGCGGCTGGGACCGCAATGATCGCGGCCATGATGACCGTTATGGAAATGGCTGGAACCGCGATCAGGGCCGGTGGAACGATCAGCGGAATGACCGCAACGACCGCCGCTATGATCGGAACGACAACCGCCGCTATGACACTCATCGCAATGACAGCCGCCATGACGACAATCGCTGGGACAGCAGCTGGCGCAACGACCGTCGTTATGATTGGCGCAGTCATCGCAACCAGTATCGCGATCATTATCGCCGGCCGAGCCATTATTACGCGCCAGACCGCAACCATCGTTACAGCCGATTCAGCATCGGGCTCTATATCGGATCGGGTTTCTATCATCAGGATTACTGGTTGAACGATCCTTGGGAATACCGCCTGCCGCCAGTCCACGGCCCCTATCGCTGGGTGCGCTATTATGATGACGTGCTGCTGATCGATGTCCGCAACGGCTATGTCGTCGATGTTATCAACGATTTCTTCTGGTAAATCCTGATCCCACCAGAAGGACTGGGGCCGGAGCGCACATGCGGTTCCGGCCCCTTCCCTTTTTCGGGCTTGAACTCACAAGCGATGCACCGCAAAGTCTCGCCTGTTTTCAGGGAGAGAGAAATGATCCGCAAAGCTTTGCTCGCCGGGGCCGTCAGCCTGCTGGCAGTCAATCCGGCTTGGGCCGAAACATATGTGATTACAGCGAAACGCGCGATCCTCGACCCAGCTGTTGGCTTAACTGGTCCGGTATCGATCATTGTCGTTGACGGCAAGATTGCGCAGATCGAGACAGAATCGCGGCCAATGCTGATGCCAACGGGCACCATCAACATTGATATGGGTGACAAGGTCCTTGTCCCCGGCCTCATCGACCTACACGTCCATCTGACCGGCGATCCGGGCGGCGATTTCCGCGACGAAGCTGTCGACCCCGATGAATGGGGCGTCGTCATGGGCGTCAAGAACGCTGCATTGACCGTAAAGGCTGGCTTTACCACCGTCCGCGAGGCCGGCTCTGCACAAAACACCGGCTTCGTCCTGCGTCGCGGCACGGCAGAGGGAAAGATAGACGGCCCCCGCATCATCGCCGCTGGCCCTGCGCTTTCCATCGTGGGTGGGCATGGCGATGTCAGCGGCTTTCGCAAAGACGTGCTGTCCGCCCTCGACACCGGCTACACCTGCACTGGCCCTGTTGAATGTGCAGAAAAGGTTCGCAAATCCTCGCGGCTTGGCGCTGACATCATAAAGATCACCGCGACAGGCGGTGTGCTTTCCCAACAAGGCCGTGGACTAGAGGCGCATTTCACCAATGAGGAAATGAAGTCGATTGCCGATACCGCGCACTCGCTGGGCCTGAAAGTCATGGCCCACGCACACGGCGCGCGCGGGATTGAGGCAGCATCGGCAGCAGGCATTGATACCATAGACCATGGCACTTTCGCCGATGAAGCTGCGCTGAAAGTGATGAAGGCCAAAGGCACAGTATTGGTTCCGACCCTAATGGCATTAGAAGGCGTTCGCGAACGTCTGGGCAAAGGCATCTATACACCCACCGTCGAAGTGAAAGCCAAAGAAGCGGTGGCGACTGCGGGACGGCAAGTCACGCGCGCCAAAGCATTGGGCGTAACCGTCGCGTTCGGCACCGATGCAGGCGTATTCGACCACGGCAAAAATGCCGGGGAGTTCGCTTTGATGGTCAAGGCAGGCCTGACCAATCAGGAAGCGCTTGCCAGCGCAACAACGGTTGCCGCCAAAACGCTGGGCATGGAGAATGAAATCGGGCGGATTGCGGTTGGCTATTCCGCCGATATGATCGCGGTCGATGCCAATCCGTTGACTGACATCCGCACGCTGGAAAAGGTCGATTGGGTTATGGTAAGAGGCCGCGTAATTAAGTGAGTGGAGAAC
>JBEBKE010000193.1:0-4401 GCA_040079555.1 Sphingorhabdus sp.
TGGCGAACTCGATCGTGATGTGATCGTCGTCGTCCGCTTTCAGGGGCCACGCGCCAATGGGATGCCCGAACTGCATAAACTAACCACGCCGTTGGGGATATTGCAAGATCGCGGGTTCAAAGTCGCACTTGTGACCGATGGTCGCATGTCTGGCGCATCGGGTAAAATTCCCGCTGCTATTCACTGCACGCCCGAAGCACTCGGCGGCGGTCCTTTGGCCTTTGTGCAGGATGGCGATGTCATCAAGCTATGCGGACATGATGGGATGTTAGAGGTCGCAGCTGACCTTTCAACCCGCACTGCTGCCGCTGCGCCGCCGGTTGAGGACGGCATGGGCCGCGAGCTTTTTGCGATGCTGCGGCTGGGTGCTGATGGTGCGGAAAAAGGAGGGTCGGCCATGTTAGCGCTGGCGGGGTTATAGGCGTGGCAACACCACTTGTGGCAATCGACATCGGCGGAACCCATGCTCGCTTTGCGTTGGCAGAGGTCGCACAGGGCAACGTGGTCCATCTGGGCGACCCCGTGACGATGAAGACCGCCGAGCACGCGTCGTTTCAGACGGCGTGGGAAGCATTTGATGCGATGCTGGATTCGCCGATACCCCGCGCCGTCGCCATCGCCATTGCAGGGCCAGTGACCGGCGAGGTGATCAAATTCACCAACAACCCGTGGATTATCCGGCCCGCGCTGATCAAGGAACGATTGAACGTCGATGCGTTTACCTTAGTCAATGATTTCGGCGCGGTCGGCCATGCCGTCGCACAGGCCGATCCGCAATATTTTGAACATTTGTGCGGCCCCGACGAACCTTTGGCCAGCGAAGGCACGATCAGCATCATCGGCCCTGGTACTGGCCTTGGCGTGGCGCATATACATCGCCATTATGGTGGCTATCATGTGCAAGCGACCGAAGGCGGGCATGTCGATTTTGCCCCGCTGGACAGTATAGAGGACGCGATACTGGCGCGGTTGCGCAAACGCTTTACGCGGGTTTCAACCGAGCGTGTCGTATCTGGCCCCGGCCTTGTCGAAATTTATGAAACGCTGGCCAGTATCGAGGGTCGCGCGATCCAGCAGTTTGACGACAAGACATTATGGACGCTCGGCATGAGCGGCGAAGACAGCCTTGCCAGCGCAGCCGTCGACCGGTTTTGCCTCTCGCTTGGCAGCGTCGCCGGTGACATTGCGTTGGCGCAGGGTGGCTTCGGCGGGGTTGTGATTGCCGGTGGGCTGGGCCTTAGGATCAAGGACATTTTGCTCCGCTCCGCCTTTGACCAGCGTTTCCGCGCCAAGGGGCGTTTTGAAAAACTGATGGCGGCGATCCCCGTTAAACTTATCACCCATCCGCAACCCGGCCTGTTCGGGGCTGCTGCCGCCTTTGCCAAGGAACATCACCAATGAAGCCTATTGAAACGATCATGCGCACCGCGCCGGTCATCCCCGTACTGGTGATCGAAGATGCGGCCTATGCACAGCCGATTGCACAGGCATTGGTCGCAGGCGGTTTGCGGGTCTTGGAGGTGACGTTGCGGACTGCGGCGGCACTGGACGTTATCCGCGAAATGAAAAAGGTTGAAGGCGCCATTGTCGGTGCAGGCACGGTGCTTAACGAAGCAGACTTGCGCGCGTCATTGGACGCAGGCGCAGAGTTCATCGTTTCCCCCGGCCTGACCGAGTCATTGGGCAAAGCGGCGGTGGCCAGCGGTATCCCGTTTCTTCCCGGCACAGCCAATGCAGGCGACATCATGCGCGGGCTTGATCTGGGGCTGACGCATTTCAAATTTTTCCCCGCCGAGGCGTCAGGGGGGATAGCGGCGCTAAAGGCCATCGCAGCCCCATTCGGCATGGCAAAATTCTGCCCCACCGGCGGGATTAGTTTGGCGACAGCACCCAATTGGCTGGCGGTCGAGCCGGTACTGTGTGTTGGCGGCAGCTGGGTTGTCGGAAAAGGCGCGCCCGATGCGGCGGCGATTACGGCGGCTGCGCAGGCTAGCATGGCTTTGCGACAATGACCCAAATAGCGGACCTCCATGCGCGGTTGCAGGAAATGCACGCGCAGACTGCGGAGTCTCCGCTATACAATCCGGTGTTCCAACTCAGCCTCGATCTGTCGCGGCAGATTGAAAACAGTGAACTGGATTTTAAAAATCTGAATGCGTTGGTTTCTGAGCTTGAGTGCGACGCGTTGCAATCGCGCGCTAATAAGTTGCACCGTTTGCTGGCGCCGGTGTCTTTTGCCGACAATGATGCGGCTTTGGCCAAGGCTGGGCAGGACGAGACGTTTGCGGCGTTCGCTGCTCGCTGGACGCAGCCGGCACAGCATATCGTCTTCACCGCGCACCCCACATTCCTGCTCAACGGTGCGCAAAGCGACGCGGTGGCGCAGGCCGCTGCCAAAGGCGAGATCAGCGAGCAGATGGTCTGCGTTGCCGATCACAAACGCGACAATGTGACGCTGGATTATGAACATGCCGAGGCGATGGCAGCGATTGGCCGGGCGGCGGCAGGGCGCGACCGGTTGTGCGCGCAATTGTTTGACCAGGCGTCAAAACGTTGGCCGAAAGAATGGCGCGCCTTGCGTCCAATGCCGTTCCGCTTTGCGACCTGGGTCGGCTATGACATGGATGGCCGCACAGACATCGGCTGGGCGACCAGCATGTATTACCGGCTGCGCGAAAAGGCTATGCGGTTGGCGACTTACTCGGCATCGCTGGCAGACATCGGCGCTGCCACCGACATCGCAGACCGACTTTCGCGGGCAGCGCAACACGCCGAGGCGATGGCCGCGTTGTTGCGCACGAACCTCGATGCGCCTGCTGATCTGTCAGCCGCCGCCAACCGGCTGACGGCGGATGATGCCGACAAGCTGGTATCGCTCACCCCTATTATCGATGCGCTTGAGGCGTTGGCGGGAACAGCTGAAGCACCGCAGGCCAAGGCGCTACTAGTGCTGACATCGGCAATGCGCGCCGATGGCCTCGGCATGGGCTGGATCCATTTCCGGGTGAACGCGTCGCAGCTAAACAACGCGGTCCGCCGCCGCATTGATACCGAACAGAAGCTGGATTTATCGAGCCGCAGCGCGCTGATCCGGCTGCGCGCTTTGCTGAAATCCGCTAAGCCGTTGCGCACCAATTTTGCGGCCTTGTCGATTGAGGATACCACCGCGCTACGCGTGTTCTTGTCGATGGCGCAGATATTGAAACATATCGATGCCGACGCGCCGATCCGCATGTTGATCGCTGAGTGCGAAGAACCGCAAACCGTTTTGGCGGCGCTCTATTTCGCGCGGTTGTTCGGGGTGGAGGACAAGGTCGATGTCTCGCCCCTGTTTGAAACCGAAAGTGCGATGGAACATGGCGGACGGTTTCTTGACGCGTTGCTGGCCGAGCCTGCCTATAAAGCTTACGCGCGCGCGCGTGGCCGCGTGGCTATCCAGACTGGCTTTTCCGATGCGGGGCGCTTTGTCGGACAATTGCCCGCCGCGCTTGCCATCGAACGCTTACAAAGCCGCCTTGCGCGGACGATGGCGAAGCATGGTTTAACCGACGTGGCGGCGCTGATCTTTAACACGCACGGCGAATCGATGGGGCGCGGTGCGCATCCTACCAATTTTGCCGACAGGCTGACCTATCCGCTTAGCATCTGGGCGCGGCGGCAATTTGCCGAGAACGCAATTGCGCTTGAGCCAGAGGTCAGCTTTCAGGGCGGTGACGGCTATCTATTTTTTCGAACGCCCGAATTGGCATACGCCACGTTGGTCCGCATCGCAGAGGTTGAACAAACCCCCCTGCCAAGCGAAGACGATCTGTTCTACGCGCAAACCGATATTAGCCTTGATTTCTATCGCGGCATCCGGCGGGTGCAGCGCGACTTTCTGGCGTCGCGGACTTATGCTCGGTCGCTAACCGCCTTTGGTTTGGGTCTGTTGAACGATACTGGATCGCGCAAATCGCGGCGGCAATTTGATGTTGATGCCAACCGGGCGATGTCGCTGCGCCAGATCCGCGCTATCCCGCATAATGCGATACTGCAGCAATTGGGCTATCCCGTGAACCTGATCGCGGGCACAGGCACAGCGGCGGGCGACGATGTTGAGGCGGTTGCCGAGTTGTTGAATGTTTCGCCGCGCGGGCGCCAGATTATCCGGATGCTGCGCGCCTCAAACCGGCTGGCGAGTATCAAATCGGTCGCGGCTTATGGTGAGCTGTTCAACTCAGCCTATTGGGCTAGCCGCCCGTATCGGGGGACCGAAAGCTTTTTGGAACCTGCCTGTCTGTCGCTGGCTGAGCGGTTGACCACCGATGATCGCAATAGCGCGTTTCGGACACTAACGTCTCGCTTGCGGGTGGATGCGTTAAAACTGCACCGGCTGTTGAAACTGGTCGATCAAGATGTCGA
>JBEBKE010000194.1:0-4399 GCA_040079555.1 Sphingorhabdus sp.
GGGCCGTTGGTGGCGCATTTCACGGGGAATAATGCCGGCGCATTGCCTTGCCCCGTGATGATTATTCCGGGGTCGCTGGGCGAAGAAGCGCTGGATTTGCTGAGTTAGCGCTTTCGCCCCTGATGCCGGATATTTCCCGGCCTTCCCCGCTGCCCACCCAAAAACTTACCCTTATGACGCGGACGTTCTTTGCGGTCGGGGGTGAAGCTCGCGCCGTCGGGCAATTCAAAGCGCAGCGCACCCGACACCGGATTGGCCTCTGCCAATCGCAGCTTCAACCGCATTCCGCGCCGATAGGTCTCGCCGCTGTCCTCGCCCATCAACGTTTGACTGGCCTCATCATAATGAAACCGCTCCGCCCCCAAAGTTGAGACAGGAACTAAACCATCACCGCCAATCGACTCAACTGTCGCGAAAAACCCGAAATTTTGTACGCCGGTGATGCGTGTTTCCACGACTTCGCCCACCACAGAAGATAGGAACGCGGCCACATAGCGGTCTACGGTTTCGCGCTCCGCCTCCATTGCGCGGCGTTCAGCTTTGCTGATCATTTCGGAGGACACATCAAGCCGTTCAAAATCGCGGGTCGTAAGGCCAGTGGTCGGCTTGATGTCATTGTCTTTGGGCGCAGGCATTTCCAGCCCGTGTGATGCGACCAACGCGCGGTGGACGATCAAATCGGCATAGCGGCGGATCGGCGAGGTAAAATGCGCATAGCTGCCAAGCGCCAACCCGAAATGCCCCATATTTTGCGGGGTGTAAAAGGCTTGCGTCTGGCTGCGCAGCACCGATTCCATGATCTGCGGGCGCAATTCCTCGTCCTCGATCTTGGCGAGGATCGCGTTGAACGTTGCTGGGCGAACCACCTGCCCCAAGGCAAATTCGATATCGAAGGTTTTCAGATAATCTTTCAGCGCGACCAGCTTCTCACGGCTTGGCGTTTCGTGGACGCGGTAAATCAGCGCCGATTTCTTTTCCTCCAGCGACTTTGCCGCAGCGACGTTGGCCGCAATCATGAAATCTTCGATTACCTGATGCGCATCGAGATGTTCGCGCACGGCAACGCCAGTGACTTTGCCCTGCTCGTCCAATGTAATCCTGCGTTCTGGCATATCGAGCGCCAGCGGAGCGCGCCGGTCACGCGCCTTTTTCAGCAGCGCCCAGCACGCCCAGAGATTTTCTAAGGGTTCACGCAGAGTGCGCAGAGTACGCAGAGGATTTTTCTCCGCGGTCTCTGCGCTCTCTGCGTGAACCATTTGAATGCTATCGATAAAAGCCTGCGCATCTTCATACGGGATATTGGCAGAAATCCGTGCGATGGCGCGTGCGAAACGCCATGACGTCACATTACCACTCTTGTCGATGACCAGATGACAAGCAAGCACCGCCCGATCCTCACCAGCGCGCAACGAGCATTTGTCCGACGACAAAGCATGCGGCAACATCGGCACGACAAGATCGGGGAAATACACGCTATTTCCGCGTTTTGATGCTTCACGATCCAACGCGCTGCTGGGACGAACATAATAGCTGACATCAGCTATAACGACTAATGCCTTATATCCATTTGGGTTTTTAGGGTCATCATCAGGTGTCGCCCACACCGCATCATCAAAATCGCGTGCATCTCGCGGATCGATGGCGACAATCGGCAAATGACGCAGATCCTCGCGGTATTCTGGAGTGACCGGCAGCTTGCTGACACGCGCAGCCTCGTCTTCGGCGTCTTGCGGCATTTCGAACGGAATGCCGAATTTGTGGATCGCGATCAGGCTGAAACTGCGCGGCGCAAAGGGATCGCCCAAGACCTGCGTCACCCGCGCCTTTTTTTGTCCCACGCGACCACCCAGTTCCGCTAGCACCAGATCACCGGCTTTAGCTTCGCCGAGTTCAGACAAAGGCGTATCGAAACGCATCTTTTTGTCCGTGGACTTCAACCAGAACCGGTTGTTGCCACCATCCTCCACCACGCCCAATATCTGCTCGCTGACTTTTGGCAGCTTCTTCATCGGATGCGCGACATAGCTGTTCCCGGCTTCTTCGGTGCGCGCAAGGATGCGGTCGCCAAGGCCCAAAGCGCCTTTGCGACCACGCTCGATGACGCGAAGCTTAGGCAATGGAATGCCCTCCGCCGCCCATAGCTCAGGAACCGCGATCAGCGTGTTGCCGTTCACTTCTACGATTTTCAGGACGGTAACTTTAGGTATTCCGCCCATTTTGTTGAAAGCCCGACCCGGCGCCAGATCGACCAGCCCCTCGTCGGTCATATCGCGCAGCAGCGCCTTCAACGCGATCTTCTCGCTGCCCTTCAGGCCGAATGCACGCGCAATCTCGCGTTTTCCTGCAGGCTCTTTCGATTGCTCTATAAAGCCCAAGATTTGTTTACGGGTCGGAAGGCCGGGTTGATGCTGGTGCGGCGTTTTGGCCAAATTAATATGTCCGTCCGATAAGGATGCGCTCAACAGCGGGCGCGCCGGTGAAGAAGCAATTGCCATCGACTGGTGCCGCATCAATGGGTGAGTTGCGCGCTGTCAGCTTAAGCACTTTTAACTGCTCGACAATCTTTTCGAGAGCAGCGCTGGTAGGGCGCGCCCATTGGACCTCGACCCAGCCTGCAAACTTTGCATCGTCACCTTTGAAATGCGCGGCAAGATCAGCGACATCACGGAAGATGTTGCTGTCCAGACGCGCCTTGGCCTCTGTGTGGAGATTGGATTGAATGTCCACCAGCATTGACGTTGCCGCCGTTACAAATTCGGCGCGCGGTGTAAAGGCCGTCGCAAGCTTTCCATCGTCTTTATACAAGCGATCACGACGCAATACCGCAGCTTTGCCGTCAGCAACATCACGAGGGCCGACCTCGATTATAATCGGCGCGCCTTTTTTAACCCAGCCCCAACGTTTGTTCGATGCTTTGGCAGCTTTGGTATCAAGCAGCACGCGCAACGGCTCACCAAACGCGCTTTGCGCCAGCAATTCCAAGCGCAGGCTGCGGCAATAATCGAGCACAGCGGCGTCACCGTCATCATCGCGCAGCATCGGCACAATAACAATCTGGTGCGGCGCAATCTCTGGCGGGCAACGCAGGCCATCGTCGTCGCCATGCGTCATGATAACGCCGCCGATCAGTCGCGTGGACACACCCCAGCTGGTGGTGTGCGCGAATTGCTGGCCGCCGTCTTTGTCCTGATATTTAATTCCCGCGCTTTCCGCAAAACCAGTACCAAGATAATGCGAGGTTCCAGCCTGCAGCGCTTTACCATCCTGCATCATCGCTTCGATCGAAAAAGTCGCAACAGCGCCAGGAAAGCGCTCATGCTCCGGCTTTTCCCCTGCGACCACCGGCATCGCTAGCGGCCCTTCAGAAAAGGCGCGATACATTTCCAGCGCGCGCATCGTTTCGGCCATCGCGTCGTCGCGGTCTGCATGCGCAGTATGGCCCTCTTGCCACAGAAACTCGCTGGTGCGTAGGAACATGCGGGTGCGCATTTCCCAACGCACGACATTCGCCCATTGGTTGACCAGCAAAGGCAGATCGCGCCAGCTCTGCACCCAGCGCGACATTGCCGCGCCGATGACTGTTTCTGATGTAGGGCGAACGACAAGCGGCTCTTCAAGCTTGGAGTCTGGATCGGGGATCAGTCCGCCCTTTGGTCCCTTAACAAGCCGGTGGTGGGTGACGACCGCCATTTCCTTGGCGAAACCATCGACATGGTCGGCCTCTTTTTCAAAGAAAGACAATGGGATAAACAGCGGAAAATAGCAGTTTTCAACGCCTGCCTTTTTAATCTCCGCATCCATCAGCTTTTGAATGCGTTCCCAAATGCCATAGCCCCATGGCCGGATGACCATGCAGCCACGCACGCCTGATTCCTCGGCCAGGTCAGCTTCGGAAATAACTTCTTGGTACCAAGCAGCAAAATTCTGTTGGCGGGTGACGGAGAGCGCGTGTTTCATGGGCCAAGCCCCTAGCGACTTGGCGCCAACCTAGCAACTGGTGCGTTGGCGTCGCGGTTCGCTTTACGTGCTGTTCAACGCTTCAATGCGCGCCTGAAGCTCGGCAATCTGGCGTTTCAGCTCGCCCACATCGTCGGCTTTTGCCGTTTCAGCTTCGGCATTTTTATCACCGGCTAAATTGGGCATAAAAGCCTTGCGCGCCGCGCGCATCATTTCGATATTCTGTTTCGCGATGTGGCCGAATGGACCAGACGTGATCGCGGATTCGATAACGTCCTGCACCTGTTTTTGGTTTTTGCGGAAGTTATCCATCGAATTTTCAAGGAATTGGGGAACCAAGCCCTGCATCGAATCTCCGTATAGGGAGATGATTTGACGCAAAAAGTTCACCGGAAGCATGCCGCGACCGGTGTTTTCCTCTTCCATGATGATCTGGGTCAAA
>JBEBKE010000195.1:0-4393 GCA_040079555.1 Sphingorhabdus sp.
GGCCAGATCGAAAATTGTTTGGCTCCGTTCACGGCCAAATTCTTCGTCAATCTCGCGCATCGACCAGCGCAGGCCCGGGATCAACTGTCCGCCATTGCGTCCACTTGCACCAAAACCGATGGTTTTGGCTTCAAACAGCGCGACCTTCAGCCCTTTTTCCGCGCAGCCCAAGGCTGCTGAGAGCCCCGTAAAGCCGCCGCCAATAACCGCGACGTCATATTTGCCTTCGCCGGTGAAGGGACGCTGCGTCTCCCACGCATTGGCAGTCGCGGCATAATAGCTGTTGTTGAGTGGGTCGGTCACAGAACAGCTTGGCCTTTACAAAACCGAAGCCCCGAGCCTGTCGAAGGGCAACTCTCAGCTGAAGCGCCAAGCCTAGAGACGTGCTTCGACAAGCTCAGCACTGCGGTTTTATGGAAAGGACTTCGGCGCATCACACCCGCAGCAACAAATGCTCACGTTCCCAACTGCTCACCACCGACTGGTAATTGAACAGTTCATAATCCTTCACCGCAAAGAAGATTTCAAAAAAATCCTCGCCCAGAAGATTGCGCACCGGTTTGCAGGTCGAAAACCGGTCCAACGCCGCCTCCAACGTGCGGGGCAAAGTGCGCGCGCGGTTATAGGCGCTGCCGGTGATGGCTTTGGCCGGAACCATGCGTTCGACCATGCCGATATAGCCACAGACCAAGGATGCGGCCATCGCCAGATAGGGATTGCTATCCGCCCCCGGCAAACGGTTTTCAACACGGCGATTGGCTTTGTCGGCTATCGGCACGCGGAAGCCGCAGCTGCGATTATCCTCACCCCATTGGACGTTGATCGGTGCGGCGCTATCGGGACGCATCCGGCGGAAACTGTTTACGTTGGGTGCCCATAACGGCGACACCATCGGCATGTATTTGACCAGCCCTGCAATATAGCTGCGGAATAATGCGCTGTCTTTGCCATTGGCATTGGCGAACAGGTTCTTGCCCGTTTCGGCATCGACGACCGATTGGTGGATGTGCATCGCACTGCCCGGTTGGCCTGCCATCGGATTGGCCATAAAAGTTGCGTAGACGCCGTGCTGTTTAGCCACTGCGCGCACCGTGCGCTTGAACAGAAACACCTGATCGGCGAGCTTTAACGGGTCGCCATGGATGAAGTTCACCTCCAGCTGCGCGGCGCCCATTTCGTGGATCATCGTGTCGATGTCGAGCCCCATCGTCTCGCAATCGTCATAGATATGATCGATGATCTCTTCATATTCGTTCATCGCCTCCAACCCATAAGGCTGGCTTGCGGTTTCGGCGCGACCGCTTGACCCTGTTGGCGGCACAAGCGGAAAGTCGGGATCGACATTCTGTGATACGAGGTAGAACTCGACCTCTGGCGCGATTATCGGCTTCCAGCCCTTGGCCGCATAAAGCCCAAGCACTTTTTTCAGGATCTCGCGCGGCGCAATATCCACA
Source organism: Sphingorhabdus sp. (assembly GCA_040079555.1). GTDB lineage: Bacteria > Pseudomonadota > Alphaproteobacteria > Sphingomonadales > Sphingomonadaceae > Sphingorhabdus_B. The sequence continues at coordinate 1,455 of JBEBKE010000195.1, forward strand.
GGCGTGCCATCGCCATTATAGGCATCGGCGATCACAAAGGCGGTGGGCGATTTGAAACCCGGCGCGACGCAGATTGTGTCGGCATCGGCGATCAGGATTTTGTCGGGGTCTTTATCCCAGATATCGGCGATATCCTCGGGATAATGGCCGTCGATGGTGCAGATAAAAACGCTGCCCGGAATGCGCAAAGATTTATCGCGGACCGAGGAAAGGAATTTTTTGGCGGGCAAAACCTTGCCGCGCTGCACACCGTTAATGTCTGGAACAATACACTCGACTTCGTCGATATTGTGCTCGGCGATCCAGTTCGCCAAATTTACTGCCATGATTACACCAGCTTTCTGTAAGCTGGATAAGGACATGCCGGGCGTGAACAGTCAAGCCCGGCATGTAATTGTCGTCTAATCCGGGGCGAACCCCGGGCCTGTTTAGAAGCCGTAGCTGATCGAGAAAACCGCGCCAGCTTTGCCCAAACCGCCGACGAAACGGTTGGTGTCGACATAGGATGCACCCAGCGTGAAGCCTGCGACCGATGCGCTGACACCCAGCGACCAATCCAACTTGTTATTGCCGAACGCGCCATCTTCAAGGCCCAGCGAGCTGTTGAACGTCAACGGCGTGTTCGGGATTGCAAATGCTGCGGTTCCGCCAACATAAACGTTATCCTGATTGCCAGTGCCATCTTGGCTTGGCGCGTAGGCAAGAATACCGCCCAAAGTCACAGGACCAATGGTCGTGCCGGTTTTGCCGATGAATTCAACATAGTTGAACGACGAAACGCCGGGATAGACATAGTATGTCGCGCCGATGTCATAGGTAACGGTATCGCCACCGGCAAAGCCCGCATAGATATCAACTTCAACATCATCGCCGGGATTGTTGGCAACGTTTGATGCCCATGCGCCGAGATACAGGCCTGATTCGTGGCTGATCGTAATCGTTGGTTGAAACGCGAAGTCTTTATCCGACAACGATACGCCGCGGAAACGATAATCCGAAACCAGCCCAACGCTGCCCGAAATCGAGATTGGACCTTCTGCTTCTTCGGCTTCTTCGTCCTGCGCAAAAGCAGGGGCGGCTGCGGCCATGCTACCCAAAGCAGTGCAGGCGGCGGCGAGTGTCAAAATCTGTTTACGCATCTAAATACCTTTCTTTACAAAAATCAGCGTGACGAAAGGCAATAATCGCCCCTCGCCGGCAATGGCTGTTCCTGTCCCGTGAGTTGTTAGCTGCACCATATTATCATTTGGTTATCAGCGCGTTTATTGTGCAGGTGCACAAAAACAACAAAGCGACCGTGCTGACAAGCAATTTTGTGACAGCGACGCTGTCGTTTTTAGAAGCTGTGATAAAATTGACACAAATGTGGTTGGGCATATCCTCTCCAGTGGGAGTTGAACCAACGTCAGGGGACTGTCCCCGAGAGGGCACGGCCTAACCGTTAGGGACAGTCCACGGCGCTTACGCTTGGGACAGTCCCCGACAACCCTCAACACGGCCCTATTCACCACCGCAATGCTTTGATAACCTGCCTCCATGACACTCGAAAATGACCCGCTCGCCGCATTCTGGATGCCCTTTACCGCCAACCGCGCATACAAAGCGCACCCGCGGCAACTCGCGGCGGCAAAGGACATGCATTATTGGGATGTCGCCGGAAACAAGATCCTAGATGGCACAGCGGGGCTTTGGTGCAGCAATGCGGGGCATTGCCGGACGGCGATAACCGAGGCGATTGCAAAGACAGCCGTGACGATGGATTTCGGGCCGACCTTTCAACTGGCCCATCCGCTCGCGTTCGAACTCGCGTCGCGCTTGGCGCAATTGATGCCAGCTGGCCTCGACCGGATATTCTTCACCAATTCGGGCAGCGAATCGGTGGATACCGCATTAAAGATAGCGCTGGCGGTGCAGCGGTCGCGCGGCCAAGCCACCCGCACGCGGCTGATCGGACGAGAGCGCGGCTATCACGGCACCGGATTTGGCGGGATTTCGGTAGGCGGCATCGTCAACAACCGCCGCTGGTGGCAAGGGCTGCCGGGTGTTGATCACCTGCCGCACACGCATGATCTGGCGCGCAATGCTTTTTCAAAGGCGCAGCCAGCGCACGGCGCGGAATTGGCGGATGATCTGGAGCGGCTGGTCGCGCTGCATGGCGCCGAGACGATTGCAGCGGTGATTGTCGAGCCGATGGCTGGCTCCACCGGCGTGTTGGTGCCACCGGTCGGCTATCTACAGCGCCTACGCGACATGTGCACCAAGCACGGAATCATCCTGATCTTTGACGAAGTCATCACTGCCTTTGGTCGTGTCGGCGGGGCCACCGCGAGCGGGACTTGGGGCGTGACCCCCGACATCATCTGCATGGCAAAGGGCCTGACCAACGCCGCCGTCCCGATGGGCGCGGTCGCGGTGCGGCGCGAACTGCACGACGATATCGTCAATAACGCGGCCGACGGCATCGAGCTGTTCCACGGCTACACCTATAGCGGCCATCCGCTGGCCTGCGCAGCGGGCATCGCCTCGCTGGACCTCTACGCCGACGAAGGCCTGTTCGACAAAGCGGAGGAGTTAGGCGCCTATTGGGCCGACGCTGCGCATTCGTTGCGCGGCAAACCCCATGTCATCGACATCCGTACGATAGGGCTAGTCGCCGGAATCGAGCTACACCCCCGCGAAGGCGCACCAACCAAACGTGCGATGGAGCTGTTCCACGCGTGTTTCGACAATGGGTTGCTGGTGCGCGCGACCGGCGACATCATCGCGCTTTCGCCGCCATTGATTTTGGAGAAGACGCATATTGATGAGATGTTTGGGCGGATTGGGGACTTGTTGGAGGGGATTGGCTAGTAACACCTCAACAATGCTATGCTTCCCGTAAATCAACGGCCTACGTCAAGTCGCCAAAAAAATTTGCTCGACAGCATCTTTGTAGCTGG
>JBEBKE010000196.1:0-4382 GCA_040079555.1 Sphingorhabdus sp.
GGTCTGAACAACCGCGAGACTGTGGAGTTCGTGGTCGAGAATGCGCCCGAGGCGATCCGGCGGCTGGCTGACCTCGGCGTGCCGTTCAATCTGGATGGCCCCGATGATGGTGACTGGCATTTGACGCGCGAAGGCGGGCATAGCCACCGGCGGATTGTCCATGTTGATGATGCGACCGGCTGGGCGGTGCAACAAGCGTTGGAGACGGCGGCGAAAGCCAATCCTAACATCACTTTGGTCCCCGATATGGTTGCTATCGACCTGATCGTCGGACGGCATCAGGAACGGTTTTCAACCAGCGGACGCGTCCACGGTGTCTATGCGTTGAACCGGAGCAGCGGCAAGGTAGAGGCTTTCACTGCGCGCGCCACGATATTGGCGACCGGCGGGGCAGGGCGGACATATCTATATTCGACCGCACCACGCGGCGCGACCGGCGATGGCATAGCGATGGCGTGGCGTGCGGGGTGCCGCATTTCTAACATGGAAATGATGCAGTTCCACCCGACGTGCCTGTACAATCTTGAGGTCAAAAACTTCCTGATTACAGAGGCTGTACGCGGCGAAGGCGGATTCTTGAAAAACCCCAAAACCGGTCATCGTTATATGCCCGATTATGACGAACGTGCCGAGCTGGCGCCGCGTGATATCGTCGCGCGGGCCAATGATGCGGAGATTAAGCGCGATGGGCTTGATTTCGTGCATCTGGATATCAGCCACAAAGACCCGGAATTTGTGAAGGGGCATTTCCCGAATATCTATGAAAAGCTGATTGGCCTTGGCATTGATATAACCAAGGAACCGATTCCGGTCGTGCCGGCGCAACATTACACCTGCGGGGGCGTACTGGTTGATCTGGACGGACGCACCGATGCGCCGGGGCTTTATGCTGCTGGTGAAGTCACGCAATCTGGGCTGCACGGCGCGAACCGGTTGGCGTCCAACTCGCTGCTGGAATGCTTCGTCTTCGGCGATGCCTGCGCCGCGCATATTGACGCGCATTGGGATGACCTGCCATCGCCGCCTCCGATCCGCGCATGGGACGAAAGCCGCGTTACCGACAGCGACGAAGAAGTCGTCATCGCCCAATGCTGGCGAGAAATTCGCCAGTTTATGTGGAACTTCGTCGGCATCGTGCGCACCACAAAAAGGCTGGAACGCGCACAACATCGCATCGATTTACTGCGCCGTGAGGTGGAGGATTATTACAGCCATTTCCGCGTCACGCCCGATCTGATCGAGCTACGTAATCTGGTGGAGGTCGCTGACCTGATTATCCGTTCAGCATTGTCGCGCAAGGAAAGCCGAGGGCTGCATTACACGCTGGATTATCCTGCGATGTTGGCCAAGGCTGTGGATACGGTGCTGGTGCCTTAGTGCGCTTTGCGATGCGCCCACCAATGGTGCACCGCGACAATCACAGCGCCGACGGCCAGCCCCGCAACTCCCGATAATCCTGCATCCACCAGCCAAGCCAACGCGCCTTCATGCAGGTTGAACCATTCCGCGGGGTGAAAGCCGAACCCATGAACGATGATCTGTCCGCCAACCCACAGCATTGCCGCTGTGCCGACTATCGACAGAAATGACAGCAGCTTTGGCATGCCCTGCACGAGCGCGCGGCCCACAGCTCTGGTTGCTCCTAGCTTGCGCTGCGCCATATTCAGCCCGATATCGTCCATTTTCACGATCAGGCCGACGACGCCATAGACGGCGATGGTGATGCCAATGGCGACGATGAAAAGCGCGGCACCCTGCATTGCTATCGACGGATATTGATCGGCAACTTCCTTTAACGCGATGGCCATGATTTCTGCGGATAGAATGAAATCAGTGCGTACTGCGCCTGACACCATATTTTTTTCGTGATCAGCGCTGGATAGTTCGGCGACTTCCTCGGCCAATGTTTCTTCATCATCGTCCGTCGCGTCGCGGAATTTTTCATAGACTTTTTCTGCGCCTTCAAAACAGAGATAGGCACCGCCAACCATCAGGATCGGCGTAATCAGCCAAGGCGCGAAATAGCTAAGCAGCAACGCCGCCGGTAAAATGAAGACCAGCTTGTTGACCAACGACCCTTTGGCAATCCGCCAGATAATCGGCAGCTCGCGATCGGGGGTAAAGCCTGTGACATATTGGGGCGTTACTGCGGTATCATCGATAACCACGCCTGCGGCTTTGGTGCTGGCTTTGCCTGCCGCAGCGGCGACATCGTCGATGGATGCAGCGGCGACTTTGGTAATGGTGGCGATGTCGTCAAGAAGCGCGGCAAGACCGGATGGCATGAATTATCCCTGTAAACTGTGAATTGCGGTTCGTTTAGACGGTGTCGAAACCATCGGCAAGGAAGCGTTCGGCCAATGCCGCATGAAGTGCAGCACCGCGCGCCATCACACTGTCATCCAGGACCATGCGGTTGGAATGCAAGCCGCAACAGCTGCGCCAATCATCGCCTTCATGGCTGGCCCCCAAAAAGAACATCGCGCCGGGGACTTTTTCGAGCACATAGGCGAAATCTTCAGCGCCCATGATCGGGGTGTCTAGGGTCTTCCAGCTTTCCGCGCCAAACTGATCCTCGACAACGCGCTTTCCAAACGCGACCGCGCTGGCGTCACAAAGAGTGACTGGGAAGCCCGGGGTGATCTCTACCTCTGCGGTGCAATTATGCGCAGCGGCGATAGCGGGCGCTAGGCGGCGGAGTTCATCTGCAACATGCCCGCGCTGATAGGGGCTTAGCGTTCGGATTGTGCCCAGCATATTGGCAGTTTCGGGAATGATGTTGTTGGTCGTACCCGCGCTGATCTTTGCAATGGTGACCACAGCCGGGTCGAATACCGACACCGTCCGCGTGATCATCGTCTGGATGGCGGAGACGATGGCGCAGGCAACGGGTATCGGATCAACGGCATCATGCGGCATAGATGCGTGGCCGCCAGCGCCTTTGACGGTGATCGATAGCACATCGGACGATGCGAGCAGAGCGCCTGCGCGACCAGTGAAAATACCGTGCGGCGCGTTGGGCATGATGTGCAGCGCAAAGGCAGCGTCGGGCAGCGGATCGATCAGCCCATCGTCCAGCATAAAGCGCGCGCCATGATGGCCCTCTTCGCCCGGCTGAAACATGAACATCACTGTGCCGGACAATTCGTCTCGTCGCGCCGAAAGCATCTTTGCCGCACCCACCAGCATCGCGACATGGGTGTCGTGACCGCAGGCGTGCATCGCGCCTTCGATGGTCGAGCCATAATCAAGGCCGGTGTCTTCGTGCAGCGGCAGGGCATCCATGTCGCCGCGCAGCAAAACTGTCCGGCCATTGGCGGGGCCACGCAAAATCGCGATCAGCCCGGTCGTTGACGGTCCCTCGCGGAATTCGAGCGGCAGGCCCGCAAGCGCGCCCTTGATTTTCGCCAATGTTTTGGGGTTTTGCAGGCCGAGCTCCGGTTCGCGGTGGATGTCACGGCGTAGCGCCACTAAGTCTGGGAGCAGGCTCTCGGCGTCGTCGCGCCACGGTGTGTCGGTCAGTGTCATTACCACCGTCTAACACGCCCGTGGCGCAATCAACAATATGGCTTAATCGTCTATGCCAACGGCAACATTTTGCGCCGGACCACCGCGGCGGCGGATGCCGAGCAAGATGTTGCTCTTGCCATCGGCTTTGGCCTTTTTGATCGCAGCGACCAGATCAGCGACCGAATTCACCGGCTGATATCCAGCAGCGACAATGATGTCGATGCGCTGGACGCCGCCCTGTGCTGCACTGCCAGTGCCCGCGATGTCGACGACAAGCCCGCGCGTATCGGCGGGCAAGCCCAGCCGCCGCGCAATGTTGGCGTCAACGGGAACGACACTGATGCCAAGCGTGTCGCGCAACAGCTTGGCATCGCCCTCGGCTACGTCGCCTTCAAAGTCTTTGTTTTCTTCGGGGTCAAAGTTGCTCTTTGCCATCTCTTCTTCGGTTGGGCGAGGCCCGACCGTCGCGTTGATTGTCATCGCTTTGCCTTCGCGCAAAATCTCGACGGGAATTTTTGTGCCGGGTTTCACATTTGCAACGATGCGCGACAATGTCTGGTCAGGCATCACTTCACGGCCATTGACCTTTATTACGATATCGCCTTCTTTCAGGCCCGATTTATCGCCGGGCTGCCCAGAAATCACGTTGGTGATTTCCTCACCGCGATTTTTGGCGATGCCAAGCGAGTCGGCCAGTCGTTCGTTCACCGGACGAATGGCAATTCCCAAATAGCCACGTTCTGGACGAACGCCTTTGCGCAAGGATTCGACAACCGGCACGGCCTCTTCGGCAGGAATGGCAAAGCCAACGCCGATATTTGCGCCGATGGGCGAAATCAGGCGGTTGTTGATGCCGATGACTTTACCTTGCA
>JBEBKE010000197.1:0-4341 GCA_040079555.1 Sphingorhabdus sp.
CTCGACATCATCGACTATAGCGAACACGCCATTGGCCACGGCACCGACGCCCGCGCGGCGGCCTATGTAGAGTGCCGCGTGGGCGACGGGCCCGTGCTTTATGGCGTTGGCATCAGCCGCGACGTTGCAACAGCGAGTGTGCGGGCGATATTGAGTGCGGCGAACGCCGCATAAACAGGGACTATCCCTATTTGGTCGGTCCTTGAATAAATCAAATTTGCGCTGTCCTACACGCAATCATATCGGGTATTCACCTTTGGAATATCAATCCCGAAGGATGTCGCAATGCTCTCTTTCTACACCGCCCAATATTGTAGTTTCACTGATAGGCTATCGGCGTCACATTTCCAATTTGGCTGTGTGAAACATGCGTTTCAGGTGAGAACTTCGTGAGACTTTCCAAACTGCAACAGCTGACGCTACGGCTTGGCTACGGCGTTTTCTGATGTTTGACAGCACGCGTTACGCACGGCAGAACCGCGATTAATTGAACAATTAAACAGGATTCGTTGACACATGGCTCTCCCCCCGATTTTTGATAATCTCCGCCTGCCACTCATCGGCTCGCCCTTGTTCCTTGTGTCGGGGCCGGACCTGGTGATCGCGCAGTGCAAGGCTGGGGTCGTGGGCAGCTTTCCTTCACTCAACGCACGTCCGATCAGCCAGCTCGACGAATGGCTGCATCAAATTACCGAAGAACTCGCCGCGCATAACCGCGACAATCCTGATCGTCCTGCGGCGCCCTATGCGGTCAATCAGATCGTGCACAAATCGAACAACCGCTTGGAAGAAGACGTTGCGATGTGCGGCAAGTGGCAAGTTCCGCTTATCATCACATCGCTTGGTGCGCGTGAGGAGCTGAACACGGCGGTGCACAGCTGGGGTGGGATTACGCTGCATGATGTCATCAACGACCGCTTTGCGCGCAAAGCCATTGAGAAGGGGGCGGATGGTTTGATTCCTGTGGCTGCGGGCGCAGGGGGACATGCTGGCGTTACTTCGCCCTTCGCCTTGGTTCGCGAAATCCGCGAATGGTTTGACGGGCCGGTGGCGTTGTCAGGCTCGATTGGTCACGGCGCATCCATCCTTGGCGCACAAGCGATGGGCGCTGATCTTGGCTATATGGGTAGCGCCTTTATCGCGACCAAAGAGGCGAACGCGGTGCAAGGGTATAAGCAAGGCATAGTTGACGGCAAAGCGTCGGACATTGTCTATTCTGACCTGTTTACCGGTGTGCATGGCAACTATCTCGCGCCGTCAATTCGCGCTGCCGGAATGGACCCCGACATTCTGGCCAAGGGTGACATCTCGACAATGAATTTTGGCTCGGGCGGTAATACCGAGGCCAAGGCGTGGAAGGACATTTGGGGATCGGGGCAGGGCATTGGTGCGGTAAAAGAGGTGCTGAGTGTTGCTGAATTTGTTGATCAGCTGGAGACTGAATATCGCGCGGCGAAAGCTTCGCTTGATGCGAATTACCGCAAGGGTTGGTGATGCTGCGTATCGTTGAATTTCGGGATGAGCTTGCGCCTGCGTTTCACGATATCAATGCTGAGTGGATCACGTCGATGTTCGTGATGGAGGAGGTTGATCGCCACGTCCTGCAAAACCCGCGCGAGACGATCATTGATCCGGGCGGCGTGGTTCTGTTTGTCGAGTTGGAAGGCAGGGGCATCGTTGGTGCGGGCGCGCTGCGTTGGTCAGAACCGGGGCAGCTGGAACTGACCAAGATGGGCGTAAAATCAGGCTTGCGCGGGCTGAAAGCGGGCGAGTTTTTGCTCGATGCTTTGATCGCGCGGGCGGCGACGATGCAATCCGAACGGCTTTATCTTTTGACCAGCAAACGCTGTGAAGCGGCGATCCATTTGTACGAAAAAGCTGGCTTTGAACATGATGCCGAACTGCTTGCGGCGGCCCGGCATCATTATGATCGCTGCGATGTCGCAATGACTTATCGCGGGAATTAGGGGCTAGCCCTTTTTCTCAAACGCGATTGAAATCCGTAACTTAACCTCGTCACTGACCATCGGCACATATTTGGTCATGCCCCAATCGCTTCGCTTTATCGTGGTGCTGGCGTGAAAGCCAACCGTGGCTTTCTTGTTCATGGGATTGGCACCAGCGCCTTCGAAACGCGTTTCCAGCTCGACTGGCTTCGTGACGCCCAACATCGTCAGGTCGCCTTTGATCATTGCGCGCTGGCCATCAACGGTGACGCTGGTCGAAACAAAGCGCGCGGTGGCAAATTTGGCGACGTCAAAGAAATCGGGCGTTTGCAAATGCGTGGTCAGGCCCGCGCTGGAGGTTGCGACCGATGCAATCGGAATAGTCACATCAACCTTCGCCGCGCCAAGATTGGCGGGATCAATATCCAGCGTGCCGGTGACGTCACCGAACAGGCCGAAATAGTCGTTGAAACCGAAATGGTTGACCTGCCAGTTCACTTGAGTGTGGCGAGCATCAACTTCGTAAGCACCGGCCGCAACTCGGGCGCAGCAGTTTCCTCTGCCAATAAAGGTGCAGCCATCAACAACGGGAGAGCAAGTAAAATTCGGCGCATGTGGCAACTCCAACAAAAAAGGGGACGAGAACAAACTGCCCCCGCCCCCCGATATGTCAAGCGCGATGCGCTGGATCGTTTAGTTCTTGGCTTTATCAACCAGTGCGTTCTTTGCGATCCACGGCATCATAGCGCGCAGTTCTGAACCGACCTGTTCAATCTGGTGCGCAGCGGCAGCTTTGCGGCTGGCTTTCAATTCAGGCTGTCCGGCGCGGTTATCAAGGACGAAATCCTTCACAAAGCGGCCCGACTGAATGTCAGCGAGAACGCGCTTCATTTCGGCCTTTGTTTCGGCAGTGATAATGCGTGGTCCAGTTTTGATGTCGCCATATTCGGCGGTGTTTGAAATCGAATAGCGCATGTTGGCGATGCCGCCTTCATACAACAAATCGACGATCAACTTGGTTTCGTGCAAGCATTCAAAATACGCCATTTCAGGGGCATAGCCTGCTTCGACCAAAGTTTCAAAACCGGCCTGGATCAGGTGCGTTACGCCGCCGCACAATACCGCTTGTTCGCCGAACAGATCAGTTTCGCACTCTTCGCGGAAGTTGGTTTCGATGATGCCGCTGCGGCCACCACCAACGGCGCTCGCATAGGCGAGGCCAACGTCGTGTGCGTTGCCGCTTTTGTCTTGATGAACTGCGATCAGGCACGGGACACCGCCGCCCTTTTGATATTCGCTACGCACCGTGTGGCCGGGGCCTTTGGGTGCGATCATTATGACGTCCAGATCAGCGCGTGGTTCGATCAGGCCGAAATGGACGTTGAGGCCATGGGCGAAAGCGAGCGCAGCGCCCGGCTTCATATTGGCGTGATAGTCATCGGCATAGATCGCGGCTTGATGCTCGTCTGGCGCAAGGATCATGACGATATCCGCCCAAGCGGCGGCGTCGGCGTTGGCCATGACTTTGAAGCTAGCGGCTTCGGCTTTTGCAGCAGTGGCTGAACCAGCGCGCAATGCGATGGCGACGTCTTTCACGCCAGAATCGCGCAAGTTCTGCGCATGCGCATGGCCTTGGCTGCCATAGCCAACGATGGCGACTTTCTTGTCTTTGATCAGACCAAGGTCACAATCGGCGTCGTAATACACTTTCATGGGAATTCGCTTTCCTGTTTGATTTAACTGTTTTCACTGCCGCGCATCAGCCCGACGATCCCGGTGCGGCCAACCTCGACCAGCCCAAGTTCGCGCATCAACGCAATGAATGTATCAATCTTGTCCGGCCCGCCGGTGATTTCAAAAATGAAACTCGAAACGGTGGCATCGATCACGCGTGCGCGGTAGATATCGGCCAAACGCATTGCCTCAACGCGCTTATCTCCGGCACCGGCTACTTTGACCAACGCTAGCTCGCGCTCAACATGCGGTCCGGCATCGGTCAAGTCCGTGACTTTGTGCACAGGGATCAGGCGTTCGCACTGCGCGATAATCTGGTCGATCACCTCGGGCGGCCCTTTGGTGACGATGGTGATTCGGCTGACGCTGTGGTCTTCGGTAATGTCGGCCACGGTCAGGCTATCGATATTATAGCCGCGCGCAGTAAACATACCCGCGATCCGCGCCAGCGTGCCCGCCTCGTTATCAACGGTCAGTGTTAGCACATGCCGTTCGGCGATTTCCTTTTGGATATGCATCAGACAAGCGCCTTTGCTTCGTCGTTCATTGTGCCCGATACTTCGTCTGAATTCAGGATCATTTCGGTATGCGCCGCACCAGAAGGGATCATCGGGAAGCAATTGGCCTTTTTCGATACGCGGCAATCGAACATCACCGGGCC
>JBEBKE010000198.1:0-4318 GCA_040079555.1 Sphingorhabdus sp.
CTGACGGTGGCTGAAAATGTGCAGGTGCCGCTAAAGGAATTCTACCCCGATTTTTCGCGTTCGATGCTCGACGAATTGGCGCGCTATAAAATCCATTTAAGCGGACTGCCACAAGACGCCGCGCACAAATATCCGTCAGAGCTATCGGGCGGGATGAAGAAGCGCGCAGGTCTTGCCAGAGCATTGGCGATGGATCCGGAACTGTTGTTTCTGGATGAACCGACCGCCGGGCTTGACCCCATTGGTGCGGCAAAGTTCGACGAGTTGACGCTGAGCCTAAAGGAGACGTTGGGCCTGACGGTGTTTTTGATCACGCACGATCTCGATTCGCTTTACGCCATCTGCGACCGCGTCGCGGTGTTGGCGGATCACGCGGTTATTGCCGTTGATCGTATCGACGCCTTGTTGGCGACCGAGCATCCTTGGATCCACGACTATTTCTCTGGCCCGCGCGGACGGGCCGCACGTCCGTTGGACTGGCGGGGGAAATAGGCCGTGGACAATCCAGCCGACTACAGGCCATAAGGCAAAGACATGGAAACCAAAGCCAATCATATCCTTGTAGGTGCGGTGACACTGCTATTGTTGGCGGTGTTGGCGGGCTTTACCGTGTGGCTATCGCGCTCTGCCGATGGCGTTAAAAAAGAATATGACATCTTCTTTCAGCAATCGGTGAACGGCCTTGCCAAGGGATCGGGTGTCACCTTTTCAGGTGTTCCAGCCGGGCAAATAAAAGAGATAAAGCTATGGGGACCCGACCCCGATTTCGTCCGCGTGCGGATATCCATTGATGCGAAAATTCCGGTCCGTTTAGGCACGATTGCGACGATCAGCGGCGTGGGCTTTACTGGCGTTTCCGAAATTCAGCTGGACGGCGGCGTCAAAGGCGCGCCGCGCATCAGCTGCCCCAAAGTAAATCCAAAATCGGTCTGCCCCGCTGGAGCGCCGGTCATTCCGACCAAGCCCGGTGCTTTGGGCGAGCTGCTAAACAGTGCACCGTTGCTGCTCGAACGGTTGTCGACACTGACCGAGCGATTGACCAATATCCTGTCTGACAAGAATCAGGGATCGATCGAGAAAATCCTTGTGAATGTAGAGACGCTGTCAGGGTCGCTTGCGGCGCAAGCACCCGATCTGCAAGCGGCCATTCAAGAATCGCGCAACACGCTGGCAAAGGCCGGATTGGCGGCAGATCAGCTCGCGGCAATGTCGACGAATGCGAATGCCCTGCTGAATGACGAGGGTAAGCCGATGATGGCCGAGCTGCGCAAGACGCTGACGGCGGCCAATGGCAGCCTGACGGCGTTGGAAGGTGCGATCACCAGCACAGGTCCGGCAATCCAAACGCTGAATTCGCAGACATTGCCGGAGATCAATATGCTGTCGCGCGATTTGCGACAGCTGGCATCGTCGCTGAAAAACGTAACAGAGCGCCTCGATCAACAAGGCGTGGGCGGGCTGGTATCGTCTCCCGAACTGCCCGACTATAAGCCGAAAAAGTGATGAACAGAAAGGGACGCAGCATGACGACCGGAAAGCTAATGCTACCGATTTCGCTCGCTTTGGCGTTAAGCGCTTGCGTCAATCTGGGCGGAAAAGTGCCGCCGTCTATGTTGGTGCTGACGCCTGCCGCCACCGTCGCAAGCGGCACGATGCAGCGCGGTGCGGCCAAAGATGCTTTGGTGATCCTAATCCCCGAAGTACCGCGCAAGCTAGAAACCAATCGCGTGCCAGTGCAGATTGACGGCAGCAACATCGCATATCTGGAAGATGCCGTTTGGGCGGACAAGCCTGCCCGTCTGATGCAGATGCTGCTGATGGAAACGATCTCTGCAAAAAACAACCGGATGGTCCTGAATCAGGTCGATGCCGGCGGAAAGGCTGAGCATTTTCTGGCGGGGGCGTTGCTTGAATTCGGCGTTGATGCAACGCGCAATGAAGCGGTAGTCATTTACGACGCGGTGCGCCTGCAAAATGGCAAAGAGGTAGAGAAAAGGCGGTTTGAGGCGCGGTCTACGGTGTTGGAAATCAAGCCCGGCGCGGCTGGATCGGCACTGAACGACGCGGCAAATGTTGTCGCAGGAGAAATCGCTGCTTGGCTTGCGGCACCAACCTAATCGGCGTCAGCGAACCCCTCTGGCTCCGGCCAGTTTTCTGATGATATTGCCATCACTTTGAACAGCGATCCCATTTGCGCCGGCTCGACCAAACGGTCGCGCATAGCCTGTAGATCGTCGGCGCGTTCCGGTGCAGCTGTCGTCAGCTGCTGCGTGCGCATATCAATGCCCAGCGCCTGAAGCCATCGGCCTTGCTCGACAGGTCCGCTAACCCGCAAGCTTTGCATGCGCGCGAGGTTGACGATTTCGGGGAAATTCACATGCGCCGTTAAATCGTGCTCACCGGGATGTTCAAACGGGTCGGCAAACTCATGCGCCTTTACGGCCTGTAATGTGCTGCCCAATCCCGGCGAAGTGTAGCCGTAATCGATAATGAGCAACGCGCCATTTTGATCCTTCAACCGGCGCGACAGTTCAAACAACAGCTCACTGGCATCGGGCGCTGTTTCATAAATGCTGCCATTGGGTGCATTGCGAATATCCGCCGGTATCATATGGTCAACGGCCCGCGTTCCGGGCATCGCGGTGAACTTGCTTCCCCGATCACGCGCAACAACGCGTTCGCGCCAGCCCGAATGTGTGGCGACATATTGCCGCACCGGCAAAGCATCAAAAAATTCATTGGCGATCACGAGCAACGGCCCAACGCTCGGGAGAGTTTCAAGACTTTCGTGATGCACAGCGTTGGGGACGTTGCGTAACTGCACCGCGCGCAAAGCATCACTGGTTTCGACAAAGTGAACCGTTGGCGTAAAACCGAACTTCGCCGTCGCACGCAACAAATCGGCCATAAGGCTGCCGCGCCCCGGGCCAAGCTCGACCAAATTCACCGTCGCAGAGCTACCCGCACGCAACCACAAATCGGTCAACCAAAGCCCAACCAATTCACCGAACATCTGACTGATTTCTGGCGCGGTGACGAAATCACCATCCGCCCCAAACGGGTCGCCTTTTGCATAATAGGCGGCATTGGCCTCGCGCATATATTCGGCGACACTAATCGGGCCGGATGCCTCGATCTGCTTGGCGAGACGCGCCGCAAGCGGGGATATCTCATGCGACACTATCGGTCCCGACAAAGGGTTCAACGCGCTGACGCCGCCCCGATGCCGTCAACACCAGATACAGACCAATGGCGATCATCGGCACCGTCAACCACTGCCCCATGCTCAGGCCCGTCTGTTCAACGATATGCGTCAGATGCGCATCGGGTTCGCGAACAAATTCGATCATAAAACGCGAGACGCCATAGATCAACGCAGCCATGCCGAACAAAAAGCCGGGCTTATACCGCGCATGGGTTTTGAAAAATAACGGCCATAGGATCGCGGCCATCAGCAAGCCCTCAGTCGCCGCCTCATACAGTTGGCTGGGGTGACGCGGAATCAGGCCTGCGCCCGCTCCGCTGGTGTCAAAGATCACGGCCCAGGCGACATCGGTTTCATGCCCCCACAGCTCGCCATTGATAAAGTTAGCGCAGCGCACAAGGAACAGCCCGAACGGGATCGTACAAGCGACATAATCGCACACGCGCAAGAACGAGAGTTTGAAGCGGCGGCTGTGCAGCCAGATCGCAAATATCGTGCCGAGCGCCCCGCCATGCAACGACATGCCGCCTTCCCAAAGCTTGAAAATATCTAGCGGATTGGACAGGATTGAGGGCTGATAGAACAGGATATAACCAAGCCGCCCGCCAAGGATAATCCCAAGCGTCGCGTACAAGATCATATCATCGGCATGCACGCGCGACATCGGTGCGCCGGGCTTTGAAATCAGCTTTAGCAGCATCCAATAGCCGAGCATGATCCCGAACAAATAACCAAGCGAATACCAGCGCAGTTTGAAAAAGCCGATTTCAAACAGCACGGGGCTCAGCCCAAGCTCTGACATGCGCACAAAATCAGGTGCGGCTGCAAGGATTTCCAAACTCAAACTGATTTCCCTCCGGTGATTGCGTTCCTATAGCGTCTAGGACACAAGAGAAAAAACAAAAAGGAGAGATTCGCAATGGCCACTGATCTGGATCGTGCGATTGAAGCAACAGTAGCTAAGCTGACAACAGCCGATGGCCCGCTGTCGATTGGATATGTGGAGAAATACGGGCATCAAATGCCCTATCTGACCAAAGCGCCAGCCAATCTGCGAGACTATTTGGATGGCTTTTGCGCATTGCATGCCGACAAGGAATTTTTGGTCGATGG
>JBEBKE010000199.1:0-4273 GCA_040079555.1 Sphingorhabdus sp.
GATCGGATTGACCAGTAGCGCCAATGCAGAGGCGTTGGCCGCCCTGAACATCTATGACCGCGTCGTTGCTTATGACGACATCTCCACGCTGATCGATCCCGACCTGCCATCGGCGTTCGTCGATATGGCGGGTAATAATGCCGTGACCGCCGCAGTGCATCAGCATCTGGGCCAGCAGCTGAAATACTCGATGATCGTCGGCAAATCGCATTGGGATTCGGCCCCAGAAATGGGCGCATTGCCGGGGCCAGAACGCCAAGGCTTTTTCGCACCGGGCCGCAGCCAGAAACGGCTGGCCGATTGGGGCGGCAAAGGGTTAGCAACGCGGCTAGCCTCGGCATGGCTGGGCTTTATGGAGGTCGCGCCGGGGATTGCTGCGATTGATAAGCGCGCTGGGGTTGATGCCGCTTTGGAGGCGTATCACGAGGTGCTCGATGGTCGGGCTGATCCAAAGGTCGGGATCGTTATCACGCCCTGACGGCTGTCAATCTGCTGTCAAGATTTGCGTGCTATGACCATCAGGTAACGATGGAGCCTAAACATGGATCTGGTCGAACAGTATAGACGCGATGGCTATGCCATCATCCGGCGGTTGATTGCGCCGTCTGAAGTTGCAGACATTGCCGCTGCCTGCGACGCCGCCCATGATGAAGGTTTGGCGCACCAGCGCAGCTATCGTCATGGCAATTTGCATTACCGGCTGGATCATGGCGAAGTGCGTATGGTGCAATGGGCGGTGCGGCGGCACGCGGCGTTGGGCGCATTTCGGATTGATCCGCGCATATCCCGCTTGCTGGGACCCTTTTTGGGCGGCGATATCAAACAGATTATCAATCAGGTGCATTGGAAAAAGCCCGGCGGGCGCGGCGATTTCGCCTTTCATCAGGATTCGCGCTTTCGCAAACCTGTGCATGCCTATCGCAATTTGGCAGACAGCTATGTGCAAACCGGCCTTGCGATTGATCCGCATAATCCGGTCAGCGGCGGCTTGCAGTTTTTACCCGGCAGCCATCTGCACGGCGACCTTGGCCTTACGCTGGATGCCGCCGTAATGGAAAACCGGCCGCAAGACGAACAGTTGCTGGCCGCAGGGCTGGACCCATCGCAATTGATCACGCTCGATATCGATCCAGGCGATTTTGTGCTGTGGAGCCCATATCTGGTACATGGTTCGGCAACCAACAATGCCGATCACTTCCGGCGCTTTTACATCAACGGCTATGTCCGCGCCGCCGATTGTGATCGCGGCGAATGGGCATTTCGCGATGGCCAGCCGGTGCCGCTGGCCGATGAGCCAAGCCTTGTGCATTTCGAACAATTATACGAAAGGCCGGAACCGCATTATCTGTAAAGGTTCCCGCATTGTCCTATACCCATGTGATTTTCGATTTCGGCGGGGTAATAACGTCCTCGCCGTTTGAAGCGTTCAACCGGATGGAGGCGCAGCGCGGCTTACCGCATGATTTCGTTCGTCGCGTGAATTCGGCCAACCCAGATGACAATGCCTGGGCAAAGTTTGAACGCGCCGAAATCGACGTCGATGGTTTTGATACGGCCTTTGCCGCCGAGGCAGAGAGTATGGGCCATAGCCTTGACGGCGCGTCGGTGATTGGTTGCCTGGCAGGCGATATCCGCCCTTATATCGTGACCGCGCTTGACCGGTTGAAAGCGGTTGGCTTTGGCATTGGCTGCATTACTAACAACGTAAAGGCGGGACGCGGTGCAGGCATGGCCCGCGATGCGGATAAGGCCGCGCAGGTCACCGCAATTATGGCCCGTTTCGATCATGTGATTGAAAGTAGCAAAGCGGGGGTTCGCAAGCCCGATCCGCGCATCTATGAAATGATGTGCGAATTGTTTTCGGTTGAACCGTCCTCGTGCATTTATCTCGATGACCTTGGCATCAACTGTAAGCCCGCAGCGGCATTGGGGATGCACGCGATCAAGGTGACTGATGGCGAGGCTGCATTGCGTGACTTGGAAACCGCGTTGGATATGCCGCTACGGTAAGCGCAATCTTGCGGGGGCCGTAAAGAGCGGCTAGGCGCAGGGCATCTCCTCTTGTCCGAATGGGCCTGCACCATGAAAAAACTCTACCCCGACGCCAAATCCGCACTGGATGGCATTCTTCGCAACGACATGCTTATCGCCAGCGGCGGCTTTGGTCTATGCGGTCTGCCCGAACGGCTGCTCGATGCGATGGTCGAATCTGGTGTGACTGGCCTAACCTTCGCGTCGAACAATGCCGGTATCGACAATGAAGGCATCGGCAAGCTGCTGAGGACCAAGCAGGTCAAGAAAATGATCTCGTCTTATGTTGGCGAGAACAAGGAATTCGAGCGCCAATATCTGTCTGGCGAGCTGGAAGTCGAGTTTTGCCCGCAGGGGACGCTGGCCGAACGGATGCGCGCGGGTGGCGCGGGCATTCCGGGCTTTTACACCAAAACCGGCGTCGGCACTTTGGTGGCCGATGGCAAAGAGAGCAAAATCTTTGACGGCGAGGAGTTTATCCTTGAGCGAGGAATTTTTGCGGACCTTGCCATCGTCAAGGCTTGGAAAGCCGATGAAAGCGGCAATGTGATATTCCGCAAAACCGCGCGTAACTTTAATCAGCCAGCGGCGACATGCGGCAAAATCTGCGTGGTTGAGGTCGAGGAAATCGTGCCGGTCGGCAGCCTTGACCCAGACAGCATCCACCTACCCGGCGTCTATGTGCAGCGCATGATACTCGGCGCGCCCTATGACAAGAAGATTGAGTTCCGGACCGTTCGGGAACGAGAGGCCGCCTGATGCGGTTTTGGCCTATCACAGGCCTGTTGCTGGGCGCTGCGTTCACACTTCAGGGCTGTGTCGCGGCGTTGTTGCCGATTGCGGCAGTTGGGGTAATCGGTAAGAAGGAAGTTGATAAGGCACGGGCGCGGACGCGCGCGGCGGAGACGAGTTTTATCGCGTCGTCACAGGATTTGGCATCGCTGCCCGAGGTATTTGTCGGCGATGCGCCTGCCGAGCAAGCCATCGCGGCGTTGCCGAAAACCAACGCAGATGTCGAAACCCCCGGCGCGATGAGCGCGCTTGACCGGCTTTCGCTGTCAAACATTTCCAACGCCTATCTGCCCTTTGCACGCTATGCGCTGAGCGAGGCGGAAAAACGCAGCAAAGGCGGTGCGGCGCGGTCGGCGGTTCTGGTCGAGCAAGTATCGCTGACGCAGCCTCAAACGATGAGCTGCGGCGCAAAGCCGATGGCCGCTTTGATCGACCTAGATGTGGCCCCCGGCACACCCGCCGAAATGGACATTGAGCGGCAGAACGGCTTTGCCGCATTGCTGGAGGTGATGCGCGAATCCGGCATCCGCATCGTCTGGCTGGCGGAGACCGACGAACGCCAGCTAAAGCCGATCCTCGATTTGC
This sequence comes from Sphingorhabdus sp., assembly GCA_040079555.1. Classification (GTDB taxonomy): domain Bacteria; phylum Pseudomonadota; class Alphaproteobacteria; order Sphingomonadales; family Sphingomonadaceae; genus Sphingorhabdus_B. The sequence goes on from JBEBKE010000199.1 coordinate 3,409, forward strand.
TGCGCGAAGGCGAAGAACCGGTGTTGCGCGATACCGACCTGATGCTGATTGGCCTGCCCGGCAATTACCGCAAACAAGAACACCGCTGGGCGCTGGCGCAAAGCCATTGCGTCGTTGCCATTGCGGGCGACCGCAAAAGCGATTTTGACGAGCTGTACGATTATCTGCGCGACCAAGACTATGCCATCCGGCTAGAGGCTTTTAATGGTCGCGGCTGGTTTGAACTCCCCCATCCCATCGCCGCAATAGACAGCGAGCGACTTGCCATTTCTCCCGATAAGAAAGCATCAGAATGACCGGTACCGAAACCGCGGCACGTGCGATATTCGTTGATGGACTGGAAATATTGGATAATTCCTATGAGGTCGCAAGACTCTGGGTTGAAAACAACGGCCCGGCGACTTGCATTATACAGCCTGAGCGGTTGGCAGCGCCGGAAATGTTCGGCATGTTGATGGTTGATGCAATCCGCCACGCAGCCGTTGCCTTCAGCCAATGTTATGGCACGAGTGAAGCCGATGCGCTTGCCCGGATCTGGTCCGGACTGGATGCCGAAAGAGACTACGAGACCTCTCCTATTGAAACTATACAAGATTACGGAAAGCCCAGCTAATGACCGATACCCAAACAAAAGGATGGACCCGCGACGAAATGGCGGCGCGAGCCGCAAAGGAATTGCGCGATGGCTATTATGTCAATCTTGGCATCGGCATCCCGACCTTGGTCGCCAACCACATTCCGGCTGGTGTCGAGGTAACCTTGCAATCCGAAAACGGGATGCTGGGCATCGGGCCGTTTCCGTTTGCGGGCGAAGAAGATCCCGACCTGATCAACGCGGGCAAGCAAACGATCAGCGAACTACCGC
>JBEBKE010000200.1:0-4243 GCA_040079555.1 Sphingorhabdus sp.
ACTGACCATGGCACGGGTTCGGCGGCGATGCTGTTTGGTGGCGGGCTGGCGAGCGGCGGCACGGTGATAGCCGATTGGCCGGGGCTGGCGACTGGGCAACTCTATGAAGGCCGCGATTTGAAACCGACGATGCGGTTTGAACAGCTGGTGGTCGATACGCTGTCCGCGCATTACGGGATTGAGCCGGAGAAATTGAAGCGGACAGTGTTCCCGGATTTCATTTAGCTTACAATAAAAACCGCTAGTGCTGAGCCTGTCGAAGCACGTCCATCAGCCATAAACGACAGTTGAAGCCTTGGGACGCCCTTCGACAGGCTCAGGGCTAACGGTCTGTTTATAGACCCAATTTCACCTAAGTCTCAAAATCACCATCGCGCCAATCGAGAATCGGCCACCCCCGCGCCTTCGCCAATCGTTCCAACGGCGGATGCGGATTGGTCGCAAACGGCTCATCGGCAAAGCTCAACAATGGTTCGTCAGAGATATGATCGGAATAGGCGCGGATATGGCATTCGCCCCGCGCTAGCCCCTGCCCCCGCATCCACGCCTGCACCCGTTCCAGCTTTGCCGCGTCATAGCAATTATGCCCATCGATCCGCGCGAGGACATGGCCGCTATCATTGATCGCAAGCTCCGTCGCAATGACATGGTCAAAGCCCAGTCGCGCAGCAATAGCATCAACATAGAGCCGGTAAGAGGCGGTCGCGATGACATGAATATAGCCAGCCGCCTTCTCCTCCGCGATCCGGTGGCGGACCTCGGCATAGACATTTTTGCCGAGCACCAGATCGGCGTGGCGTTCCAAATACCGCGCGAATTTCTCGCGCGGAACTTTGCCGCCAATCAGCAACTCTTGCGCAAATTGCTTCAACCGTTTGCGATCCCAAATTTTGGTGGCGTAAAGCAATAAGCCAATTGGCAACAAAAGCACCAACAGCAGCCGCCACGGCGACTTGTACCACGCCATGTGAATCAAAAACCCATTATAAGTCGCCCGCCGCGTGACGGTTTTATCCATGTCGTAAATGGCAATCAGGGTGGGCATGCGATTGCCACTACACGCCGGGGACTTCTAAATCATCCGTTTATTGCGCCGCATCAACCTCAGCTATAGCTGACAATTTCAAATTCGATGCCATCAGGATCAAAGAAATAGAACCGCCGGCCGGGCTCATAATCATCATGGCTGTAGGGTGTCAAACCGCGTGCGATCACGCGGCGTTCCACCTCATCCAGATCATCAACGACGATGCCGATATGGTTCAGCGGCGCGGCCTTTTTGTGGCTTAAATAGGCGTCGCTTGGCTCCAGTGCATAGACTGCAAGGTAGAACTGATCGTTGCCGACATGGATGGTGTCACCGCCCTTTTGCGCCTTGCCATTCCAACGGATGTGCCAGTCGAACAAGTCGATCAGCATCGCCGCCGACCTTTCAGGATTGCTGACAGTGACATTCACATGCTCAATAAAATTCTGCGCCATTTTCCGATATTCCTTTCGTCCGAATCGATTTTTCCAGTTGACGCGCCCTTAATGCAACCTCAACCTAAGTTGAGGTCAAGGATTATTTTGAAAGCGCGTAATATGAGAGCATCCGACATCATTTCCATCGGCGATCTGGCGGCGCGGACAGGCCTGTCGGTTTCCGCCATCCGGTTTTACGAAGCAAAGGGCCTAATCGAGCCATTTCGCAGCGCAGGCGGGCAGCGGCGTTTTCTACGTTCGGACATCCGCCGCCTATCGTTCATTCGCATCGCACAAGCGCTTGGTCTGTCGATAGAGGGGATTGGTGCAGAGCTATCCAAACTGCCACAGGCGCGCACGCCCAATGCAGCCGACTGGGCGCGGATCAGCCGTGCGATGCGGGCAATGCTCGATGCAAAGATCGCGATGCTGGAACGGACAAGGGAGAAGCTGGATGGCTGTATCGGCTGTGGCTGCCTGTCGCTGAAAAAATGTGCGCTGTATAACCCGGAAGATCGCGCCGCTGCGCGCGGCAGCGGGCCGCTTTATGTCTTGGAAGGCTGAGCCATAAACGGCGCAGCAATCTCTGGCCGCACGCGCACCAACCGTCCTGTGGCCTTATCCAGCATCGCCCAAGTCGTGTTGGCGCGGACAAGAACTTTGCCATCCGCATTCACAAAATCCACCCGCCGATCGAACTGCGCGCCCTTTGGCTCTGCCTCGATCCATGTCCGCCCAGTCACGCTTTCGCCGGGGCCAACATTGCCGCGATAATCAATCTCGTGCCGCGTCACGACCCAGATATAGGCCGCGATATGCTCCGGCGCGGCAACGGCTGTCCAATGCGATGTCGCCATATCCTGTATCCAGCGCACCCACACCGCATTGTTGACATGACCAAGTTCGTCGATGTCGGCGGGGGTGGCGGTGAATTGGAGGGTAAAGGGCATAATACGGTTATCAGGAATAAGCCAAGTCAGGTCAACCTTTGAGACCGCAAATTGACATATCGCTGACGATATGATATTTAACCTTCATGATTTTGGATACCGATGTCATCATCGCAGCCTTGCGGAGCACAAAGGGTGCATCGGCAGAGATTATCCGTCGTGTTTTGCGCGGCGAAATACGGATCGAACTGACCGTTGCAATGGCGTTGGAATATGAGGCTGTCGCAACGCGCGCGGAACATTTGATTGCAGGCGAGCTAACCGCCACAGAGGCGCTGAATTTAATCGACAGCTTGGCCGCGATGGCCAAGCTGGTCGAAATTCACTTTCGCTGGCGGCCACAACTGCGCGATGTCGATGATGAAATGGTGCTGGAGGCAGCAATCAACGCAAACGACCGCACAATCGTGACGTTCAACGCGCGGGATTTTGCAGGGGCAGAAAGATTTGATGTTAAAGTGTTGTCGCCACGAGAGATATTGGAGAAACTAAGATGAGTGTTGCCAGCAACTATGCCCTGCGCCTTCCCACTTCGCTGAAACGCGAATTGGAAAAAGTGGCGCGTGAAGATGGTACGAGCCTGAACCAGTTAATTGTCACAGCGGTCGCCGAAAAGCTGTCAGCCCTCCGCACCACCGAGTTTTTCGAGGAGCGTCGCAAGCGGGCGGATATCGGGGCTGCGTTGGAGGTGATGAACCGTGAGCGCGGAGAAACGCCTAGGGATGGGGATGAGCTTTAGGTAGACCTGCCGTCATTTTTTGAATGAGACTATCGGCAATCCCGGCTTTTGCATGAACCGGCAACCCCATTGTTTTTCGTTCCATCTCACTTCGCAGGCATCAGATACCTCAAACCAGTCATTACCAGCAAACCCAACACCATGATATTGCCCTAAACATTGACACTCGCATTCGTGGCCTACTGCAGATTTACAAGACGGAGAGCAAATCTCTTTCTCTTGATAAGGTTGTATCACGTACAAGCCGCCAAATTTAGTGACCAAAAGTTTCACCAATGCGTTAAACCAAGCGCTTGGCACCTCATAACAGACTCGTTCAGGAATCCATTTTGGGTAAATTTCCTTTACTCTGATTAACCTGAAATTTTCTGGGCTTTGATCGATCCGCACCCAGAGCTTAAAACCCTTGCCTCGACGAAAAAGCGAAGGGTAGTCAGATGACCTCCATATTTCCGTGAGTGGTTTCGATGCTTGGACCATACGCCGTCAATATAGATCGTCACTATTACTGTCTAGGAACAAATCATAAACGAATCTCAACCCTCACTCAACCATCCCCAACTGCCACAAAATAAACGCCGCTTCCTCGGCATTCTCCCTTAACCTATCAAACCGCCCAGACTTGCCGCCATGCCCAGCGCCCATGTTGGTTTTCAGCAACAGCACATTGTTATCAGTCTTCATCGCGCGCAGCTTGGCGACCATTTTCGCTGGCTCCCAATAGGTCACGCGTGGGTCGTTCAGGCCGGCAGTCCACAGCATCGGTGGATAGGCTTTCGCCTCGACATTGTCATACGGGCTATAACTGCGCAGATAATCGAACGCGGCTTTGTCAGTGATCGGGTTGCCCCATTCGGGCCATTCGCCGGGGGTCAGTGGTAGTGTCTCATCGAGCATCGTGTTGAGGACATCGACAAACGCGACGTGCGCCACGACGGGGCCGAAAATCTCTGGCGCTTGGTTGACCACCGCGCCCATCAACTCGCCGCCCGCCGAACCGCCGCTTGCGGTCAGCTTGCCGTTTGAGGTGTAGCCCATTTTGATCAACGCGCGGCCCGCATCGACAAAGTCGTTGAAGGTATTGGTCCGC
>JBEBKE010000201.1:0-4241 GCA_040079555.1 Sphingorhabdus sp.
GCAGAAAATCTAGAAAACACTAAACGATCTAACTTGCTCGCCCCCTTGAGCCCTTTTCGACCAGTGTCGGTGACAACTGGATCTAAACTAGCAAAATTTGGGAACTATATACATAGCTAGCCGCGAACCCGCTGTTCGCGGGATTTCATTGCCGCATCAAAATAGGATTTATTAGACGACTCTGGCCACGTGCTTGCTTTTGCTCGGCTGACCAGAGGCCCTTGGAAGGGTCTTAACGAGGATGACTTGAGCAGAGCCTCAGTTGAAGTAGATACGCGACTAGACGTGTTTTGTCAAGGTGGACAATCCAAGGCCGTGCAGCACGCATCTCTTTACGACCGCAAATAGATCATCATCCAATACCGCCGTTTGATAAATTCGAGTCCCGCTTGTATCTTTGCCCAGTCGCAAAAGATCGACCCGATGAAACCCAACAGCGTTCACCATATCTCCCTTAATCCAGCGCGGTTGGTTTCCCCACCGAGGCGGGAGAGGGAAAGGTATGTTGATCTGTTTATGAAACGGAAGGATGTTTTCGGGAGCTGTCAAACTTAATGGGACTACGGTAACAAGCTTCACTCGGGCGACAATTGCTGGCGATAATACGACAGCCAAGCGCAATTTATCCATTTCGGGGACTTTGAAGCCTTTTTCATAATCGACAGTGACAATCGAACCGCGTGGCGGATGATATAAAATAGCCATTGATCAATCAATAATCCGGTTCATCTCATCAAAGAGATAAGGCGCGACCGTGATTGACTTTTGTCGCCGCGCTACCGTTTTGAAATGCTCAATATCGCTGCACATTTCCATGATACCTTCCACTTTACCAATCTGTCGCGTCAGTATGGTGCGGCCCTCATCGGTAAGCCATTGGTGAAAACGCGCCTTTCTTTTACCTTCATCGGTGATGTTCATCTTATCCAGTTCGGCTTTCACGTAGCCATGCTCGATAGGGTCATAGACATATTTGTTGATGAACCTACCGTAGTATTGAGGACGCGACCTTGGGGTGGTCGGCGCGTTATCATAGAGACGATCTAGTTCTATGAAGAACGAGTCTGGGAAGGTGTGAATCCATTTCTGGAGACCCTCTGCAATGTATTTCTCCAGCAAGAGGCGCAGAGCATTATGTCCACGATCTCGCTGATATCCAGTGGCTTCATCGACCAGCGCAACAATGCCCACCTTGGCAAGGCTTCTAACCAAAATGTCGGCTTGCTTGGCGACATGTATTTGTGACTGCACCAAAGCGCCAGCGTCTCGCGCTGCTAAATACACTTCGCAAACTTGCGGCAAAAGTTCCGCCCTGTATCCAAATGCCTTTTGGCCATTCGGCATAAAAAACTCGATCTGACTAGACGTCACATATAAGTCGTTGGGAATGTAGTCTTTTAAGTTCTTCGCCGTAAGGAATGCAGGGAGATTGACGTCAGCATCATAGAATCCCCTGCCCTTGGCTTGTCGCGCTCTCCCTAATGCGCGCATCATATCACTCTGCGTAAGCAATCGGGTTCCGTCTTCTAGCACAGCGCAGCCAATATCAGCCTCCCCAACGGCAATGGTGCCGCTGTATCGTGCTGTCAGCAGATTTGCTTTCTCGGTAGGTTGAACGCGGAAAATCATCGCCTTTGCTACGTCATCAAAACTCGCATTGATGGGTTCGATAATCTTGTCATCTTTAGGCATTGATCAAATCCTTGTAGGTGAGCCGCTTGCCGACCATGCGGCCAACTGTAGCTTCGATGAAACCCATTGTGCCAGCGTCCTTTGTGTTTTGGCGGAAAGCAAATTCGTTGACGTAACGGTGCAGATGCTTGGGCGACATATGGTGAAAGATACCGTAGTGGCCACGCTTCAAGAGCGCCCAGAAGCTTTCAATGCCGTTCGTGTGAATGCAATAGTGGCGGACATACTCGCCAGCGGAATGATTGACGGTGTAGTGCATGTAACCGTCATTGGAGAGGCCCTTGTAAGCCGAAAAATCGTCCGTGGTGACAGCAGCGCCAACAGGCACGTTTTGCTTGATAAAGCCCTTTAGGGTTGCGCCTGTGGTGTCAGCGATAGGAGTGGCGCGCACTTGCGAGTTTTCATCGCGTATGCCGATCACGGCAACCTTGCCAACGCCACCACGGCCAGCATGAAGCTTTTTGACGGCATGTTTGTTCTTTTCCTTGCCGCCGATGAATGTTTCATCCACTTCAACGTCATTGCCCATATCGCGGTCGCTATCAGCCAACCACGTTTCGCGGATGCGCTGTGCAAGAAACCATGCCGACTTTTGCGTGATACCAAGTTCACGCGCCATTTGGGTTGAAGGGATGCCCTTGCGCGCCGTTGTCATCATGTAGATCGCCATAAGCCACTTGTGCAGGGGTAGGCGGCTTTCTGCTAAGACAGTGCCAGTGCGAACGCTGAAATGCTGGCGACAATCGCGGCAACGGTAAGGCATTGGCTTTTGGTCTTTGACCGGAGCAGAGGACAAGCTGCCACAGTGAGGGCAGGAAACTTCGCCGTTCCAGCGGTTAGTTTCAAAATAAGTCCGCGCAGATTCCTCATTCGGGAAGCGTTGAAAGAACTGATATAGGCTCACGGTTTCAGGTTTCTGCATCATGAAACCTATCTAGCCAATGTTTTCGACCGTGTCAAATTATTTTTGGCTAGTTATCTATATAGTTCCCCAAAATTTCCCAGCTTCATTGCTACCGACGAATGAGTACGCCCCAGATAGTCAGCTAATCTTTGAATTTCGGGATTGCCCTTATGTAGCTTGCCATAAGGCAGCTGAAAATAAAGGAAGAGTGCCAATTTTGTTTCTTCTTCAGACCAACGCTCTGACGGCATCGCTATTCTCCAGACAACGAAAAAATCTCCGATTTCAGCGATCAGTGACTGTAATACGTGCATCGTAGCTTGTGGCATAGCTGAATTAAGCGCGCAATCGTTCTCTTTATATTCTCTGCTCTGCTCAGCCCAGTCTGCCCGCCCTTCCCCCGCCAATCAATCCCTTGTCGTTGCCCGGGCAGTTTTTGCCTGTGGGTTTTCTAAATCCTCCCCATCATCTTTTGATGGGGAGGTGGCGCGGCTTCGTGTAGCGAAGACGTGACGAAGGGGCTTTGAGCGTTGAGGCCCCTCCGTCTCGCCCGTGCTGCCGCCCGGTCGATCCACCTCCCCATCGCAAGTCGATGGGGAGGATTGGTATTCTGACCACCCTGCCCCCTTGAAACCCGCCGCCCTCTGGTGCAAAGCGCCCAGCATTATCAAACCCAATATCAAACCCATTACTCAACCCATGTTCCACCCCCAATAACAGGCCCCAACTATGCATGATTTGAACAATAAAATGGTCACAGTTTTTGGCGGCGGCGGCTTTGTTGGGCGTTATGTGGTGCAGGCTTTATGCGGTGCGGGGGCGCGGGTGCGGGTGGCGGTGCGCAATACGCGCGTTGCGGGTACGGTGAAGCCGCTGGGCAATCTGGGTCAGGTTTCGCTGGCGGCTTGTGATGTGACAAAGCCGGGTTCGGTCGCCAATGCGCTGGCCGGGGCGGACATGGCGGTGAACCTTGTCGGCAGCTTTGATAATATGGACGCGGTGCAACGGGCAGGCGCGGCGAATGTGGCGCAGGCGGCGGCAAAAGCAGGCGTTGCGCGATTGGTGCATGTCTCCGCCATTGGTGCCGATGTGGATAGCGACGCCGTCTATGGCCGCAGCAAGGGGGCTGGCGAAGCAGCTGTTCGCGCGGCGTTTCCCGCGGCGGTTATCCTGCGCCCCTCGATCGTTTTTGGCCGCGAGGATGCGTTTATCAACCGCTTTGCCGGGCTGATCCGTATGTTGCCCGTGGTGCCGGTGATCGGTAGCGCGACGAAATTTCAGCCGGTGTTTGTCGGCGATGTCGCCAAGGCTGTGGTTGCGGCGTTGCAATCTGGCGGGGCGGAGACTTTGGAGCTTGGCGGGCCGCAGGTGCTTTCGATGCTGCAACTCAACGAATGGATTGCGCGGGCGATTGGGCGCGCGGACAAGATGTTCGTGCCGGTGCCCGACTTTGCGGCCAAGGCGATGGCGACGGGCACAGGTTGGCTGCCCGGCGCGCCGATTACCAGCGACCAGTTCAAAATGCTGAGGCGTGATAATGTGGTGACGGGCAAGGACGGCCTTGCCGCCTTTGGCATCACCGCAACGCCATTGGACGCAGTGGCCGATGGTTGGCTTGACGTCTATCGCAAGCATGGCCGGTTTG
>JBEBKE010000202.1:0-4235 GCA_040079555.1 Sphingorhabdus sp.
CTCCCCCAACCCCTCTCCCCCTGAAGGGGGTGAGGGAGCTTGCGGACCCTATTTATGCCTAAAAGAAACCTCATCCAATCCATCCTTATTATTGGCTTTATTGCCTTGGGTAGTTGTTCCGCCAACTTTCCGATGGAGCCGAACTGCGAAAAACGGCTTTCAACATCTTTAGCCAGTACGCAGCCAATGTGGGAATATGCTCACACGCAACTCCTGTTCGACTTTTCTAATGCTGATACCCAAAAAGCGTCCGATATCATGAAAAACGGGTATGCGGGTTCGGGGCCGCCGGGATCGGTGATCGCTATGGGAAGTAACAAAATTATTGATAGCGATTCAAAGACCGGAGCTCCCGTAATCACCGAAAACCGCAACGAAATTTTGGTTGACGGCCCGTCAGGCGCGGCCAAGGATGTTATATCAAAAGCTTGTACACTTGAATCCAAAGACGTGTGGATAAAGTCGGTGCGTTACAGTCCACGCAAGCCCACAGACGCTGAATTAGGTAAGATCGCACAATAATGCCCAAACGCACTGACATCCAATCCATCCTTATCATCGGCGCAGGCCCCATCATTATCGGGCAGGCGTGCGAATTTGATTATTCGGGGACGCAGGCGTGTAAGGCGCTGCGTGAGGAGGGGTATCGCATCATCCTCGTCAATTCCAACCCCGCGACGATCATGACTGACCCCGATATGGTCGGCGAAAATGGCGCGACTTATGTTGAGCCGATTACGCCCGAAATTGTCGCCAAAATTATCGAAAAAGAACGCGGCAAATTCCCGCATGAGAAAATGGCTGTGCTACCGACAATGGGCGGGCAGACGGCGCTGAATACCGCTCTTGCGCTAGAGGCAGACGGCACGCTGGCGAAATTTGACGTCGAAATGATCGGCGCTACAGCCGAGGCGATTGATAAGGCCGAGGACCGGATGAAATTCCGCGAGGCAATGACCAAGATCGGGCTGGAATCGGCGCGGTCGGGGATTGCGCACACGATGGAAGAGGCGCTGACTGTGCTGGAACGCACCGGCCTGCCATCGATCATCCGCCCCAGCTTCACCATGGGCGGCACCGGTGGCGGCATCGCCTATAATCGCGACGAGTTTATCAAAATCGTCACCGGCGGGCTTGATGCGTCGCCGACCACCGAAGTGTTGATCGAGGAATCGCTGCTCGGTTGGAAAGAATATGAAATGGAGGTTGTCCGCGACAAAAACGACAACGCCATCATCATATGTTCGATTGAAAATATCGACCCGATGGGCGTGCATACTGGCGATTCGATCACCGTTGCCCCGGCGTTGACGCTGACCGACAAAGAATATCAGATTATGCGCAACGCCAGCATCGCGTGCTTGCGCGAAATCGGCGTTGAAACAGGTGGTTCAAACGTACAGTTCGCAGTCAATCCCAAGGATGGCCGCTTGATCGTCATCGAGATGAATCCGCGTGTTTCGCGGTCTTCGGCATTGGCATCGAAAGCCACGGGCTTTCCGATTGCCAAAGTCGCGGCAAAGCTGGCGGTGGGCTATACGCTCGACGAGATTACCAACGACATCACTGGCGCAACCCCGGCATCGTTTGAGCCAACAATCGACTATGTCATCACAAAAATCCCGCGTTTTGCCTTTGAAAAATTCAAGGGTGCGGAACCATTGCTGCACACCGCGATGAAATCGGTTGGCGAAGTGATGGCGATTGGCCGCAACATCCACGAATCCTTGCAAAAGGCGCTGCGCGGGCTGGAAACCGGGCTTGTCGGCTTCAACTATGTCGATGAGCTGAAGGGTGCATCGGAAGACGAACTGGCGGCGGCATTGACGCGTGCTACGCCCGACCGGTTGCTAGTCGCGGCACAAGCCCTACGCGAAGGCATGTCAGTCGCCGATGTGCATCAGTATTCCAAATTCGATCCGTGGTTCCTCGACCGGATTGTCGAAATCATCGAGGCCGAAAATTCGGTCAAAGCAGGCGGATTGCCGCAGGACGCCGTCGGCCTGCGCCGCCTGAAAGCCATGGGCTTTTCCGACAAACGCCTTGCCTATCTGGCGCTGGAATCGATCAACGTTCGCCCCGGCATGGAAACCGCTGTGCGGCATGGTTCTGGCATCCTAATGGAGGCCCAGCGCGCGATGGCGGGCGGTGTCACCGAGGCCGAAGTGCGCAAGCTGCGCCACAAGCTTGGTGTCCGTCCGGTATTCAAACGCATCGACACCTGCGCCGCGGAGTTTGAGGCGAAAACGCCGTATATGTATTCGACCTATGAGGCGCCGACATTTGGCGAGCCCGAATGCGAAAGCGCGCCATCAGATCGCGAAAAGATCGTCATCCTTGGCGGCGGGCCAAACCGCATCGGGCAGGGGATCGAGTTCGATTATTGCTGCGTTCATGCGTGCTTTGCGCTGGCAGAGGCGGGCTATGAAACGATCATGGTCAACTGCAATCCGGAAACAGTCTCGACCGATTATGACACCAGCGACCGGTTGTATTTCGAACCTTTGACTGCCGAAGATGTTCTGGAAATTCTGGCGGTGGAGCAATCCAAAGGCACGCTGAAGGGCGTGATCGTGCAGTTTGGCGGACAAACCCCGTTGAATCTGGCAGGGCCATTGGAGGAAGCGGGTATCCCGATCCTTGGCACATCGCCCGACGCGATTGACCTGGCCGAAGACCGCGAACGCTTCGCCGCGCTGATCAACAAGCTGAAACTGAAACAACCCGAAAACGGCATTGCGCGCAATCGCGAAGAGGCGATCAAGATCGCCGAGAAAATCGGCTATCCGGTGCTGATGCGGCCCAGCTATGTGCTTGGCGGGCGCGCGATGGAAATCGTCGATACACAGGCGCAGCTGGAGCATTATATCCAGACGGCTGTGATCGTTTCGGGCGATTCGCCGGTGCTGATCGACAGCTATTTGCGCGACGCCATTGAAGTGGACGTCGATGCGATTTGCGATGGCGACGACGTCGTTGTCGCTGGCATCTTGCAACATATCGAGGAAGCTGGTGTCCATTCGGGCGACAGCGCCTGCACGATTCCGCCGTACAGCCTACCTGCTGACATTGTCGCAGAAATCCGCCGTCAGGCAGAGGTTTTGGCGCGTGCTTTGAGCGTTCGCGGCCTGATGAATGTGCAGTTCGCGGTCAAGGACGGTGTGGTCTACTTGATTGAGGTGAACCCGCGTGCATCGCGCACCGTGCCCTTTGTCGCTAAAGCGATCGGCGCTCCGATTGCCAAAATCGCGGCGCGCGTGATGGCGGGGGAGAAGTTGAAAAACCTTCCCGCAATCAACCTCGACATTGATTATATCGCGGTGAAAGAAGCCGTGTTCCCGTTTAACCGCTTCCCCGGCGTTGACCCCGTGCTTTCGCCTGAAATGAAATCGACGGGCGAAGTCATGGGCATCGACCGCGATTTTGCGATGGCGTTTGCCAAAGCGCAAATGGGGGCAGGGATGATCTTGCCCGATTCCGGCAAGCTGTTCGTTTCAGTCAAAGACAGCGACAAGCCGCATATCGTTGAATCGATTCGCAATTTGCAGACGATGGGCTTTGACGTCTGCGCAACCGGCGGCACTGCCGATTATCTGTTGGAACAAGGCATCACGGTCGAGCGCGTCAACAAGGTCGCGCAAGGCCGGCCGCATATTGTCGACAAAATTATCGACGGCGAAATCGCGTTGGTGTTCAATACGACAGAAGGCTGGCAGTCTTTGAAAGACAGCGAAGATATCCGCCGTTCGGCGCTGGTGAACAAGGTCAGCTATTTCACCACAGCCAGCGCCTCGGTCGCCGCGACACAAGCGATTGCGGCGCTTAGGGAACGAAAACTTGAAGTTTCACCGCTGCAGGACTATTACTAGGGTCCGGACCCATTAAGAATGCTTTCGAGGTTTGAGGCCATTTTGTTCAGTGCAAGGCGTCAAGTGACGGGAATATGTCGATATTTCCTAGCTTGGCAACGACGCAATGGACAAAATGGGTCAAATCCGGAGGACGTCAAAATGGCTTCGATCTCGAAACAAAATGCCCTTGCAGACAGAATAACTGTCTGCGGCGGACATTTTGCTCCGATATCTTTGCCATTTTGACGCCTCGATAGCATTCTTAATGGGTCCGGACCCTAACTTAACAGCACTCCCCGCATTGCTGACGAACGACGGGCTGGTTCTCCAGCCTGCGAGATATTTTTACTACGAAGGACGTAAGTGAAAGATGGCAAGTTTCGA
>JBEBKE010000203.1:0-4212 GCA_040079555.1 Sphingorhabdus sp.
CCGCCTTGTAACGGCGCGATCAAATGCTGCAAATGGTAAAAGGCATCCGCCGTTTCGATTTCCAGACACATTTTAAAGCGTGTGGAGGCAACCAGCCCCTCAAGTGGCTTTGCGTTCTTAATGGTTATGCCCGGCGTTTCGTCTCCGGCGCGCTGATCGAGTTCGACCGACAGTAATAGGCAAGTGCCATCCTTTGCCCAGTCCGCCAATTTCGGGCACAGATCTTCCTCAAAACACCGGGCCGAAAACTGCCCGCTGGTGTCCGACAGATCGACGAGCACAAAGCGTTTGCCGCGCTTGGATTCGCGCCAACGCAGCCCCTGCACCATCACAGCCATCGTTGCCGGTTTGCGTTGCCCCTCAGGGATTGCCCCCGCCTCCATAATCTCCGCATTGCTGCGCGCGCCGTGGCTAGCGGAAATTTGCGAAAATTGCGACAAGGGATGCGCCGCGAAATAAAAGCCGAACGCTTCCTTCTCATGCTCCATCGCCTCGGATATTGACCAGCCTTTGTCATCGGCGAAGCGCAATTGCGCGGCATCGCTGCCGCCGCCTTCGCCGAACAAACCGCCCTGCCCGCTTATCCGCGTATCGCGTGCCGATTGCGCTGCGGATAGGATCAGCTCTGCCCCAGCGTAAACCCCCGCACGATTGGCATGAAGATCATCAAATGCACCTACCGCTGACAGGTTTTCCAGCTGACGTTTGTTCAGCAAAGCCGGATCGACTCTGTTCGCAAAATCATCAAGGCTGGCAAACGGGCCGTTCTGATCGCGTTCTGCGACCAGCCCCTCCATCGCCTTTTCTCCAACGTTTTTGATCCCCGCCAGCGCATAGCGCACGGCCAAACCCTGCTCGCTCTCCTCAACCGAATACTCGGCCTCGCTGGCGTTGATCGACGGCGCGAGACACGCAACATCCAAGCGCCGCATGTCATCGACAAAAATCGAAAGCTTATCCGTTTGATGCATGTCGAAACACATCGACGCGGCAAAGAAGACCTCTGGGTGATGCACTTTCAGCCAGCCGGTGTGATAGGATAGCAAAGCATAAGCAGCGGCGTGCGATTTGTTAAAGCCATAGCCTGCGAACTTATCGATCAAATCGAACAGCTCATTGGCCTTTACCGGATCAATCTGGTGATGCTCGGCGCATCCAGCGACAAAAACCGCGCGCTGCTGATCCATTTCAGCCTGCACTTTTTTACCCATAGCGCGGCGCAGCAAGTCAGCGCCGCCCAGCGAATAGCCCGCAAGGATCTGCGCAGCCTGCATCACCTGTTCCTGATAGACGAACACGCCGTAAGTTTCGGACAATATCCCCTCAAGCAACGCATGCGGATATTCGATTGTTTCTTCGCCATTTTTGCGGCGACCAAACATCGGAATATTGTCCATCGGCCCCGGGCGATAGAGCGAAACGAGCGCGATGATGTCGCCAAAATTCGTCGGACGAACGGCGGCCAGCGTACGGCGCATCCCTTCGGATTCCAACTGGAACACGCCGACGGTGTCGCCTGCTTGCAACAATTTATAGGTAGCTTCATCGTCCAATGCGAGCTTGTCAAATTCGACAATGATCCCGCGTTTTTCCAGCATCTGCTGCGCTTTTTGTAGCACCGACAGCGTTTTCAAACCCAAAAAGTCGAACTTTACCAACCCTGCAACTTCGACAAATTTCATGTCGAATTGCGTTACTGGAATGTCAGAACGCGGATCGCGGTAGAGCGGGATCAATTCGGACAAAGGCCGGTCGCCGATAACGACACCAGCGGCGTGGGTTGAGCTATGCCGCGGCAAACCCTCAAGCTTTTGCGCCAGATCGAACAACCGTTTCACACCCTCATCACGCCGATATTCTTCGCGCAGTTCAGGCACACCGGCCAGTGCGCGCGGCAGATCATAGGGGTCTTGCGGGTGGTTCGGCACCAGCTTGCACAGCCGGTCAATCTGGCCATAGGGCATTTGCAGCACGCGCCCCGTATCGCGCAAAACTGCCCGCGCCTTTAGCTTACCAAAGGTGATAATCTGCGCGACTTGGCGGTGGCCATATTTGCCCAGCACATAGCGGATCACTTCGCCGCGACGCGTTTCGCAGAAATCGATATCGAAATCCGGCATCGACACACGTTCGGGGTTAAGGAAACGTTCGAAGAGCAGACCGAATTGCAGCGGATCAAGATCAGTTATCGTCAGCGCCCAAGCGATGACCGAGCCCGCACCCGAACCGCGGCCCGGCCCCACAGCAATATCTTGCGACTTCGCCCATTTGATAAAATCAGCAACGATCAGGAAGTACGCCGAAAACCCCATTTCGGTGATGACATTGGCTTCAAATTCCAACCGGTCAAAATAGACCTGACGCGCATCTGGCGCGGTGATGCCAGCAATCGCTAAACGATCTTCAAGTCCTGCTTTTGCATCCGCCAACAATTGCGCGTCTTCGCCCGCCTTATCTCCGGCAATACTCGGCAAAATTGGCTTGCGGCGTGGCGCGCCAACGCCGCAACGTTGCGCTACGACCATCGTGTTGGCCAGCGCCTCTGGGATATCCTTAAACAGCTCACCCATTTGCTTGCCGGTTTTGATCCAGGCGTGGCGGCTGCTTTTGCGGCGATCTTCGTTCTCGACATATTCGCCGTCCGCGATGCACAGCATGGCATCATGCGCTTCGTAGAAATCGGGTTCAGCGAAGCAAGCGGGGTTGGTTGCAACCAACGGCAACTCGCGGGCATAGGCCAAAGCGATCAGCGCGTCTTCAGCGGCTTCCTCGGTTGCGTCACCGCGCCGCGCGAGTTCGACGTACAGCCGGTCGGCAAAAATGGCCTGTAACCTGTCGCCATAGCCTGCGGCGGCATCCAATTGTCCGTCAGCAAACAATCGCGCCAACCCGCCCTCGCCGCCTGCGGTAAGGGCAATAAGGCCTTGGTTAAACTCGGCGAGCAAATCAAAGCTGACTTGCGGGTCAGCATCCTCGGCATGGTCAAGATGCGATGCGGACACCAAGCGGCAAAGGTTCTGATACCCGCCTTCGTCCTGTGCATACAGCGCCAGCCAATCGCGCACGGCCTTGCCGCCCGATAGCTCCAATGGACGGGTGACGGACAGCATAAGTCCGATGATCGGCTGCACGCCGGTAGCGCGGCAGCCATCTTCGAACGGCATTACGCCGTATAGGCCGTTACGGTCGGTAACAGCGATGGCGGGATAGCCTAAACCTTTTGCATATTTGCCGATTGCCTTTGGCTCAATCGCGCCGTCCAGCATGGTATAAGCGGAAAACACGCGCAGGGGGACGAAGGGAACGAGAGCCATATGGAGAGGCTAGTGCAGCGCCGGTTGATTCGCAAATGGGGCGTGGGTGGTTTTTGTGGACAAGAATTTCATCCCGGAACTTCGTCACCCCCGCGAAGGCGGGGGTCCATCACCGGAGGCGTAAATTTATACAGCGGGTGATGGATTCCCGCCTTCGCGGGAATGACGATTTTAAGGTGGTAGTGTAGTTTGCCTACTACCCCAACAACCGCTCGATATCCTTCTCAAGCGATTCCGGTGACACCGTCGGCGCATACCGACCCACTACCTTGCCATCCTTATCGACCAAAAACTTGGTGAAGTTCCATTTGATGCCGCGACTACCGAGCAAGCCCGATTGCTGCTGTTTCAAATGCTGCCACAAAGGATCGGCGGCATCGCCGTTGACGTCGACTTTTTTCGCTAGCGGAAACGACACGTCGTAATTCAGCGAACAGAACGTCTTTATCTCTTCCTCGTCACCCGGTTCTTGCGCCCCGAATTGGTTGCAGGGAAAGCCCAGCACAACCAATCCTTTGTCGGCATATTTCCGGTGCAGCGCCTCAAGTCCTTTATACTGTGGGGTAAAGCCACATTTGGACGCCGTGTTGACGACCAGCACAACTTTGCCCGCGTAATCTCTCAGGTCTTGGCTTTGTCCGCCGGGCATTGCGACGGTGAAATCATGGACGTTCATAAGTGGCTCCTGTCTCTAACCCAATTTTCCATCGTGCAGCCTTACCACACGGTCCATCTTTGCTGCCAGACGTTCGTTGTGCGTGGCAACCAAAGCGGCAGAGCCCTGGCTGCGCACGAGATTCATAAATTCGCCCAAAACGATGTTAGCGGTGTTTTCGTCCAAATTGCCTGTGGGCTCATCGGCGAGCACCAGCCTAGGCCGGTTAGCAAGCGCACGCGC
>JBEBKE010000204.1:0-4129 GCA_040079555.1 Sphingorhabdus sp.
GGCATCGGGATGTTGGCCGGTCTGGTCGTTTTCGTGTTGGGCAAAAAAGCATTGAACGGTGCTGGCGAAGCGCCCGCGCCGATTTCAAAGTCGAAAGAATTCACCCTTTATGGCATCGGCTTCGCCGCAGTCGCGGTGATCTGGGCTCTGGTGCAATATCAGGATGTCATCCAAACTCTGCTCATTATCTCTGGCGTGTCGTTGTTGGGCTATGTGCTTTACGAAAGCTTCAAGCTGGAAAAAGAACCGCGGGAACGCATGTTCGCGATCCTGTTTCTGATTGCTTTGAACCCGCTATTCTGGGGCTTGTTTGAACAAGCGGGCGGATCGATGAGTCTGTTCACTGATCGGTTTGTTGATCGCGCTGGTGTTCCGGCATCGCTGTTCCAGTCGATCAATCCGATCATCATCATCATCATGGCTCCGGTTTTTGCGGGGCTTTGGATCTGGCTTGGCAAACGCGGTAAGGATCCCTCGGCTCCAGCTAAGTTCGGTTTGGCGTTGGCGCAGATGGGCCTTGCTAACCTGGTTCTGGTGTGGGGTGCGGAAGCATTCGGGATTGCTGCAATGACGCCGGTCATTTTAGTCATCGCCTATTACTTCTTTGCGACGACGGCTGAATTGTGTTTGTCGCCTGTCGGGCTTTCCGCGATGAACCGGCTTGCGCCTAGCTTTATGGCCTCGCTGATTATGGGCGCTTGGTTCTATATGACCGCTGTCGGCAATTTCGTCGCGGGTAAGATTGGCGAAGCGACTGGCGGGCATGATGGTCAAATGACCAAACAGGGATTGCTGGATATCTATGAACTGTTCGGATTTATTTCCATCGGTGTTGCCGTTGTTGTCCTCCTGCTATCCCCCATCGTGAAACGCTGGATGCACCTCGACACGTTGCAAGACGCGGAACCTACGTCGGATAAGGCGGCTTGAATGATGCAGAGTCGTTTGCGGTTCACGCTCTTCGCCGCACCACTCGCGCTGGTCGCTTGTTCCAATACCGCAGAGGCACCGAAAACGGCCTCTGCGGTGCCAGCGGAAAAGGTCGCTCCTGCCAAAAAGGCCGATGCGCCGTTTGCGTCGACCTATAAGGCCTATCCGGGGACTGCGACTGCAATTCGAAACGTCACCATTTTTGATGGTGAGGGCGGAAAGATCGACAACGGCGTTGTGTTCTTTGCGGCCGGCAAGATCACCTCTGTCGGCGGGCCGGACACGCCGATCCCCGCTGATATCGCGGTGTTTGACGGCGCGGGCAAATTCGTGACGCCCGGCATCATCGACATCCACTCGCATCTGGGGGATTATCCGACACCCTCGGTGGACGCGCATGACGACGGCAACGAAGCCACTTCACCAACCACGCCCGAAGTTTGGGCCGAACACAGTGTCTGGCCGCAAGACCCGGGTTTCAGCCGCGCACTCGCCAATGGCGGGGTCACCTCGCTGCAAGTGTTGCCGGGGTCCGCAAACTTGATGGGCGGTCGTTCCGTCGTGTTGAAAAACGTCTATGCGCGCACGGTGCAGGGGATGAAATTCCCCGGTGCGCCATACGGCCTGAAAATGGCATGCGGCGAAAATCCGAAGCGGGTTTATGGCGGCAAAGGCCGTATGCCCTCCACCCGCATGGGCAATCTGGCGGTCAATCGCCAGACGTGGATCAAAGCGCAGGAATATAAGAAAAAGCGTGATAGCGGCAAAGAGTTCACCCGCGACCTTGGCATGGAGACCTTGGCTGGAGTTCTGGATGGCGATATCAAAATCCAAAACCACTGCTACCGCGCCGATGAAATGGCGTTGGTGCTCGATATGGCCAAGGAATTTGGTTATAAAGTCTCCACATTCCATCATGCGGTTGAGGCCTATAAAATCGGTGACTTGCTGAAAGAAAATGGCGTGTGTTCGGCGGTATGGGCCGATTGGTGGGGCTTTAAGATGGAAGCTTATGACGCCATTCCAGAGAACGCCGCGATACTGCAAAATGCCGGTGCGTGCGTCATCATCCACTCTGATGATGAGAACCAGATTCAGCGGCTGAACCAAGAGGCGGCCAAGGCACTGTCCAACGGTCGTCGCATGGGCTTTACGATTTCTGATGCTGATGCGATCCGCTGGATGACCTATAATCCAGCCAAGGCGCTGGGTATCGAGGCGATGACCGGCAGTTTGAAGCCGGGCAAAATGGCCGATGTGGTGCTGTGGAACGGCAATCCGCTCTCGGTCTACTCGCGGCCTGAAAAGGTCTGGATAGATGGTGCTTTGCTGTTTGATTCGAGCGATCCGAAGCGCAGGCCTGTCAGCGATTTTGAGCTGGGCCAACCTGGTGAAGGAGATGTGAAATGATCCGCCTTCGCCCCCACCTCCGCCGATGCTTCGGCGCGCAAGAAGGCTTCGGCGGACAAGCCCGCTTACTCCTCACCGCCGCTGCATTAGTCGCGTTCTCCGCCCCCGCTTATGCCGAAACCGTCGCCATCACCGGCGGCAAAGTCATCATCGGTGACGGTTCTGCACCAATCGAAGGCGGCACAGTCGTTATCCGTGATGGCAATATCGTTGCCGCTGGAAAGGACATCGCAGTCCCTACCGGCGCGCGGATGATTGACGCGACGGGCAAATGGGTGACGCCGGGCATCTTCGCTGGCTTCAGCCGCATTGGTTTGTCCGAGGTCGATGCCGTTAAAGGCACCAATGACAAAAGCGGCGGCAATAGCGGTTTTTCAGCGGCCATCGATATTGCGCCTGCGATTGATCCGTTTCGCACACCGATTGCGGTCAATCGCTCGGCCGGAGTCACGCGTGCCGTCGTTGCGCCAGAATCGGCCAGCAGCATTTTTGCGGGCCAAGGCGCTATCGCCGATCTGGGCGTGGACAGTGAGCCAGTCACTAAAGCCAAAGCGTTCCAGTTCGTCGAATTTGGCGAAGCGGGCGCGGGGAATTCGGGCGGAAGCCGTGCGGGCAACCATTTGCATTTCCGTGCGATGCTGCGTGAAGCGCAGGCCCATGCCATCGGAAACGATGCGTTTGACGATGATCTGTTGAAAATCGAAGATGCAAAGGCGCTGCAAACCGTCTTGCGCGGTGAAACGCGGTTGCTGATCCATGTTGAGGGCGCAAATGATATGCTGCGCTTGCTCGATCTGAAACGCGATTATCCAGCGATCAAAATGGTCTTTGTTGGTGCCAGCGAAGGCTGGCGCGTTGCGGATAAGCTGGTCAGTGCGGGCGTTCCGGTGATTGCATCGGCGCTCAACGATTTGCCTGCTTCGTTTGAAATGTTGGCGGCAACGCAATCAAACATTGGCCGCATGAAAGATGCCGGCGTCAAAGTCGCCATCGGCATGATCAATGACCGCGATTCGCATCAGCTGCGCTACACGCCGCAATATGCGGGTAATTTGGTCAGCTTGCAAAAAGTGCCGGGGGCGACCGGCCTTAGCTGGGACGAGGCGTTTGCCACGATCAGCTCGGTTCCCGCCGATATCATGGGCGTAGGTGACCGCTATGGCAGTTTGAGGGCAGGGCGCGCTGGCGATGTGGTGATCTGGGACGGTGATCCGCTGGAGCTGTATGCAGCGGCAACAACGGTGTTTATCGACGGTGTGCAGCAACCGCTTGTCAACCGGCAGGATCGTCTGCGCGACCGCTATCGCAACCCGGTTGAAGGTGATCTGCCAAAGGCGTATGATCGTTAGCTATAGGCTGTATTTTGCACCGGAGCCCTGAGCCTGTCGAAGGGCGCTTCACGGCGAAACGCGCTTCGACAGGCTCAGTGCTACGGTTTTTGTCGAGGAGAATCGGGCATGGAAGGCTACGCATCGCTGATTAGTGCCACTGCGCTGTTTGTTGGCACCCACTTTCTGATGTCTCATCCGCTGCGCGCGCGTATGGTGAAGCGGATTGGTGAGGGCGGGTTTCTGGGCTTTTATTCTCTCGTGTCGCTCGCAACTTTGGGCTGGATGATCTGGAGCTTTAGAAAAGCGCCTGCTGGCGCCTATCTTTGGGCTCCGAGCGATGTGATCTGGGCCGCTTCGTCGCTGCTGACATTGCTGGCAGCGGTATTCTACTGCGGTTCAATGATCCGTAATCCGGCACTGCCTAACCCCAATCCCGATGCGAGCAAAGCGCTGGCGGC
>JBEBKE010000205.1:0-4101 GCA_040079555.1 Sphingorhabdus sp.
GAAAAGGTCAGCTATTTCGTCGGCGTGCCATTGATGAGCATCGAGATTGCAACGCATGCCAACAAGCACAAATACGACCTTACCAGCTGCACCGCTTTTGCCGCTGGCGGCGCACCGCGCCCTGTCGAGCATGTGCGCAAGATTAAGAAAGAAATGGAGTGGAGCTATCCGTTACTCGGCTATGGCCTGACGGAAACCAACGGCGTTGGCTGCGGCAACTTCACCGAAAACTATTTAGCGAAACCCGATAGCACAGGCCCCGCGACCAAGCCATTAGTCGAGGTTGGGATACTGGATGATGACGGCAATCAGATGCCTCAGGGTGAACGCGGCGAAGTCTGCATCCGCACAATCGCTAATTTCAACGGCTATTGGAACAATCCTGAGGCGACCGCAGCGGCGTTTACCAATGACGGTTTCTTCCGCACCGGCGATATCGGCTATCTTGATGAAGACGGCTATTTGTTCATCGTCGATCGCAAAAAGGACATCATCATCCGTGGTGGCGAGAACATCAGCTGTCCCGAGGTAGAGGCCGCCGCCTATGAACATGACGACATCGTTGAACTGTCAGTTTTTGGGATTGTCGATGATCGTTACGGCGAAGTGCCGGGCATGGTATATCTTGCCAAGGACGGTGCTGATATGGGGCCGGAAAAGCTGCGCGAATATCTTGCCAGCAAACTTGCGCCGTTTAAGATCCCCGCTCATTTCTGGCAGGTTCAGGAGCCGCTGCCTCGGCTAGGAACACAGAAAATTGACCGGGTAACTTTACGCCGCGAATATAACGACATCGCCAAAGCAAGCTGACGCTTTGCAAATGCTGTAATGCGCCCTTACAGGTTGCAGGATGAAGCGTGAAGCACTCCGTCCCGCACAGCAACGTGCCATTATTGATCGCAAGGCTTTGGCTGAACGGTTCGATGAAATTGTACAGCGAGATGGCGTGTCAAAGGCGCGCGTCGCGATTGTCGCTGAGCTGCAAAAAGCATTGGCGCTTGGTCGCACGGAAATTGCGAACCGTTTGCGCACGCATCCGTCAAAGGGGTATCGTGCGGCGCAGGAGCAAGCGTTTCTTGTCGATCAACTCGTGCGCCTGATCTACGATTACGTGGTTCAATTCCTCTATCCCATCGGCAACCGAACAGCGTCAGAAAAGATCGCGATCCTAGCGGTTGGAGGCTATGGACGCGGTGAAATGGCGCCGTTCAGCGATGTCGATATCGCCTTTGTGACGCCGTACAAACGTACGGCCTGGACCGAACAGGTAGTCGAGGCGGCACTGTATCTGCTGTGGGATCTGGGCCTGAAAGTAGGCCAATCTAGCCGTTCCTTAGACGAAACCGTCAAGATGGCGCAGGAAGATTTGACGATCCGCACCGCGCTTTTGGAAAGCCGCTTTGTCTGGGGGGACCGCGATGTTTATCAGGAAGCGGCAAACCGGTTTTGGACCGAAGTCGTAGGCAAAACTGCACCGCAATTCGTCGCACAGAAAATGGCGGAACGCGACGAGCGACACCGGAAAATGGGCGATAGCCGCTATGTGGTGGAGCCGAATGTCAAAGACGGCAAAGGCGGCCTGCGCGATCTGCATACTTTATATTGGATCGGCAAATATGCCCACCGCGTGCAAACCCCGTCGGCGCTGGTCGATGTGGGGCTGTTGACGGCGGAGGAATATCAAAAATTTGAACGCGCCGAAAACTTCCTGTGGTCGGTGCGCTGTCATATGCACGACATTGCCGGGCGCGGTGAAGATCGGCTGACTTTTGATTTGCAGCGCGAAGTGGCCGAGCGCATGCGTTTTGCTGATCGCCCCGGACGTTCCGCGGTCGAACGTTTTATGCAGTACTATTTCCTCAATGCAAAAACGGTCGGCGATTTAACCGGACTGTTCCTTGCGCATCTTGATGAAAGCATGGGAAAAAAGGGTCGCCGATTCTTGCCCAGCCTGTCTCGCCGTCCGCGCAAGTTGAACGGGTTCACGCTTGATCGCGGACGGTTGGCGTTGCCGAATGACAATTTTTTCGCCGAAGAGCCGGGGAGGATGGTCGAGATATTCCATCTCGCGGACCGCTTTGGTTTGGAAATTCATCCGCTGGCGATGCGGGCTGCGCGCCGGGACGCGCGGCTGATCGATCACAAAGTCCGTAACGATCCGGCAATCAATGCCTTGTTTCTCGATGTGCTAACCTCGCCCCGTGATCCGGAAACGGTGCTTCGCTGGATGAATGAAGCTACAGTGTTTGGTCGCTTCGTCCCCGATTTTGGCCGCGTTGTCGCACAAATGCAGTTTGATATGTATCACCATTACACCGTGGACGAACACAGCATCAGGGCAATTGGCTTACTGTCCGAGATCGAACGCGGCGATCACAAAACCGACCATCCGTTGTCGACTGCCATTGTCCGTCAGATCGTCAGCCGCCGCGTTTTATACGCCGCCGTCTTGTTGCACGATATCGCCAAAGGACGCGGTGGCGATCATAGCGTATTGGGTGCGGAAGTTGCGCGGAACCTATGTCCGCGCCTTGGCCTAAGCGAGGCAGAAACCGAAACTGTCGCGTGGCTGGTCAGTAAGCATCTGTTGATGTCGGCAACGGCATTCAAACGCGACCTGTCGGACTTCAAAACGATCCTCGATTTTTCGCAAGTGGTGACATCGGCGGAACGGCTGAGGCTGTTGTTGATTCTGACCGTCGTGGACATTCGTGCGGTCGGCCCGGGCGTATGGAACAGTTGGAAAAGGCAATTGCTATCCGATCTGTTTGAAGCAACTGAGGAAGTCCTGCGCCTCGGCCACAAGCAACGCGGTCGGGATGAGCGGATCGCAGCGAAGCGAGAGATACTGTCGGAACAGCTGTCTCTATCCGACAGTGGTTTTGCCAAACTCGCCAAGCGGCTGCCCGGCCCTTATTGGATCGCCGAACCGAGTGATATTATTGAACGCAATGCGCGGCTTTTGCTGGCTGACGATGGTTCGGGACTAGCCATCGATGCTTGCTTCTACCCTGAGCGCGGCGCGACCCTCATCACCGTGCTTGCTGCCGATCATCCCGGTCTTTTCTATCGGATTGCCGGTGCCATCCATGTTGCGGGTGGAAACATCATCGACGCACGCGTGCACACCAGCACCGACGGAATGGCGCTCGATAATTTCTTGGTGCAAGATCCCTTCGGCCGGCCCTTTCAAGAGGTCGGACAAATTGAGCGGCTGAAACAGGCCATTAAGGAAGCCTTGGTCAATCGCAGCACTTTGGTGTCGCGCTTGGATGCCAAAGCAGCACCGCGTCGCCGGGCTGAGGCGTTTTCCATCGCGCCGTCAGTGTTCGTTGATAACGTTGCCTCCAATCGGTTCACTGTAGTTGAAGTGAACGCCGCCGATCGCCCGGCTTTGTTAAACAATCTGGCGCAAGCATTGTTCGAATCAAAGGTGACGCTGCACAGCGCGCATATCGCAACCTATGGCGAGCGGGCGGTCGATACATTTTATGTCACTGATCTTTTTGGCGGTAAGTTAGAGGCCAAGACACGGATCAAGGCTTTGGAAGCTAGGCTATTAATCGCAGCGAAAGGTAACAGCGACGGAATCGTCGCCAATGCGGCATAGAGCTTCTATCGCTGTGGGTTGATTCAGCATGGCACCCGCAGGCAAAGCGGCACTCTGAAATTACTTCCAACTTCAGGCTTTCGGACAAAAAAAAGGCCGGTCGAAAGACCAGCCTTTTTTCTTGTTAGGTTAGAAACTTAGTTACCCGAACCTGGGCCGTAAGTTACTTCAACGCGGCGGTTCTGAGGTTCACGAACGCCATCGGCGGTCTGAACCAGAGGAGCCGATTCACCGAACGCTTCGGTCGAAATCGCGCCGCCGGAGATACCCTTAGTTTCAAGATATCCACGAACAGCCGCGTTACGACGTTGCGAAAGGCCAACGTTGTATGTCGTGCTACCCGACTTGTCGGCGTGGCCGGCAAGCATTACGCGTGCATTACCGCAGTTCGCATATTGCGACGCAGCGTTATCAAGCACCGAGGTTGCTGCTGGCAGCAGGTTCGATTTGTCCCAATCAAAGAAGACAATGTACGGACCGGTGTTGCAACG
>JBEBKE010000206.1:0-4096 GCA_040079555.1 Sphingorhabdus sp.
CTTTTGGCGAACGCGCCTTTTCGATCCTGTTGTTTCAGGATTTGTCGATTGTGCCGATGATTACGATCATCGCCGCAATGTCGCGCAATCCTGCTGAGGTCGCTGGCCCTCCCGGTTGGTTGCTTGCGATTTATACCGTATTGGCGATTGCGGGATTGATTTTGGCCGGGCGCTTTCTGTTGCGGCCCTTGTTCCGCATCATTGGCAATCTGGGCGAGCGCGAGATGTTCGTCTTTGCCGGGCTGTTTACGGTGATCGCCAGCGCGGCGGTGATGCAGATGCTGGGTCTTTCGGCGGCATTGGGGGCGTTTATCGCAGGCGTGATGCTCGCCGATAGCCCATATCGGCATGAGTTGGAGGCGGATGTTGAGCCGTTTCGCCTCATTCTTCTCGGACTGTTTTTCCTGTCGGTCGGAATGATGCTCGACGTGTCGGCGATTGCTGATCGACCCTATTTTGTCATCGGCATGGCAGCGGCGCTGATTGTGACCAAGGCAGCGGTCATTACCGGCATCGCGGCTGTGTTTGGGATGAACTGGCGGCCTGCACTGGCGATGGGCCTGTTGCTAAGCCAAGGCGGAGAATTCGGCTTTGTCTTATTTGCACAGGCGCAAAACGCGATGTTGATTGATCCAGAGGCTGCTAGCCTGTTCGGCGCAATCGTTACATTATCGATGGCAACAACGCCGTTCCTGATGATGCTGACACGCGGTATCCGGTCTGAACCCGCCATTCGCGAAGAACGCGATGCACCGCAAGCGGACGGCGCGTCGGCTTTGATCATCGGCTATGGCCGATTTGGCCAAACGGTTGGACAGATGCTTTTGGCCCAAGGCATATCGGTGACGTTGGTCGACACTGATGTTGAAACAATCGATGTCGCGGGCGGCTTTGGTGCAAAAGTCTATTATGGTGATGGCACGCGCATCGATATGCTGCGCCAAGCCGGTGCCTCGCACGCACAGCTGATCCTGTTCTGCATAGATGGTGATCAGATTTCACCCGAGCTGATCGAAGGCGTGCATGAGGCGTTTCCACAGGCGACGTTGTTCGTGCGTGCCTATGACCGCCGGGCCCTATTAAAGCTGAAAGGCGCGCCGGTCAGCTATGTTGTGCGCGAAGTCATGGAATCGGCGGTTAAAATGGCGCGGCTGGCGATGGATAGCGTCGGCGTCGATATCGAGCAGATAGACCAATCCGAAACATTGTACCGCGCCCGTGATCGAGAGCGGCTAAAGGCGCAGTACGAAACGGGCGACATTCGCGCGAGCCGTGATCGGATTATTACTGAACCGCAGCCACAAAACGGCGACTGATTAAAGCGATTTTTCTTCGTCTAAAAACAGTGCGACATCATTAAGGTCTACGTCCTTGGCGAGGAAGGTTTTGCCGATTCCGTTCGCCAGCAAAAACGGCAAACTGCCGCCGGATTTCTTTTTATCGTGCAGCATGTACTCGACAAGTGTGGCTCCGTTCGCCGTCACGCCAGCTTCACGCAGGGTTGTTGGCAAACCGGCCTTATGCAGAACCGAAGCGGCACGTTCCGCGTCTTCCGGTGGGCAGTCGCGCCGGCGAACCGAATACCGAAACGCCAATGCCATACCCGCTGCAACCGCTTCGCCGTGGAGTAACTTATCGGAATAGCCCGTGTCCGCCTCCAGCGCATGGCCGAATGTATGGCCCAGATTGAGCAACGCCCGCGTGCCGTTTAACTCGCGCTCGTCCGCCGCAACAATGCGTGCCTTTGATTTTACGGCATGGGCGATCACAAACGCACGAACTTCTGCATCGCCATCGAAAAAGGCGGCAACATTGGTGTCGCAATAATCAAAAAACGCCAAATCATCGATCAGGCCGTATTTCACCACTTCGGCGAACCCCGCCGCGAGTTCGCGTCTTGGCAAGCTTTGCAGCACATCAGGGTCGATGATTACCAATGACGGTTGGTGGAATGCGCCAACTAGATTTTTTCCGGCAGCGGTGTTAATCGCTGTCTTTCCGCCGACACTGCTATCGACTTGCGCCAACAGCGTGGTTGGCACTTGAATAAAGCTGCAGCCGCGCTTCACGATATGCGCTGCAAAGCCGGTGATATCGCCGACTACGCCGCCACCCAACGCGATGATGTGGTCGCTTCGTTCGACATGATTGACCAGTAACCAGTCGATCAGCTGCGCCAATTGCGCCCAGCTTTTCGATCCTTCGCCCGCTGGCAGCGTATAGACCACAGTTTCGATACCAGCTGCAGTTAACCCTGTGAGAAAGCCTGGTGCGACCTGTTTTTCAACGTTGCTGTCAGTCACAACCAGCATTCGCCCGCCGCGTGCATGTTTAGAAATCAAATCACTCGCGCGACCCAGCAGCCCGCTCTCGATCAGCACGTCATAGCTATGATCACCCAATTCAACTGCTATTTGCTGCATGATGCCAAGGCTTTCATAATCTGGTCTACAGTTTTGCTGTGCGGCGCAGAATCGCTGCACACACGGAAATCGGAAAGCGCATAAATCGGTGCGCGTTTTTCAAACAGGTCGGTCATCACGATCTTTGGGTCTTTGCCGATCAACAATGGCCTGTGGTGGCGCCGCGATACGCGTGCGATCAGGATGTCCAAATCAGCGTCGATCCAGACAGAATGGCATTGATCCTTTATTAGCGCGCGTGTCGCGTCGTTGATAAAGGCACCGCCACCCGTCGCGATAACTTTTGGTCCGCCGTCAATCAGCCGCGCGATAACGCGCCGTTCGCCGTCACGAAAATATTCCTCACCAAATCGTTCGAATATCTCGGCGATGGTCATGCCGGCAGCGCGTTCGATTTCATCGTCGGTATCGACAAAATTCAGGCGCAATTGCGTCGCCAGCATACGGCCGACGGTGGATTTACCGACTCCCATCATTCCGACCAGCACGACGGGGCGGTCCAGTCGAACCTGCGGCGCGTGGCTGTGGTGTTGAGGGTGTCCTGCCGAAGTCATTGCGATGCGCCCTATATATCGGCTAGGCGTTGGCGGGAAGTGATTTGCTTTATTGCAGATTCGAGGAGGAACAGTGCGAAATCATAGCTGGAGACGGCGCGTGCCAATGATACTGGCACTTGCGTTGCTGGCAACCGCACTGCTATTTTTCTTTGAATGGTTGGGCAGTGAGCAACAACAAAATTGGGTCGAGTCGCCTATCGCTGTTCCGGTCGAAAAGGACCAAACAGCGAAACCGCGATAATAAGGGATAAATATGCGTTTGCGGCATTTGTCATCGCTGATTTTTGTGACCGCCGGCGTCGTCGCGGTCGGCGCGGCTTTGCCTGTGCTGGGTCAGCAGGGACCGGAATCACTTTTGCCGCCAGGCTTTGGCGATCCAGCGCCGCCACCACCGCCTGCATCCAAAGGACCAACGCCAAAGCAATCGAGCGGCGTTCCTAGCGAGGCCAATCCATCGACAGCCGCTGCTTCTTCCGGGACGAAGAAATCGGCGGCCGATGCAAAGCCTGACGACGAAGACGAAGAGGAAACCGAAATCCGTTATGACGTGCCGCCTACGGCGCGCCGATCGTTAAAACAGATTGGCATCATGTCAGAGGCTGGCGGTGGTTTTCCAGCCACAGCCTTTGGCACGGTCAAGGGCGAGTTCCTGATTAATGCTGCGCGTAATACGAAGGGGCCACTCGCTTCACGCTGGGGCACGATTATGGCGCGTCGTGCACTTGCCAGCCGTACCAACACGCCAGCGGATGTCAGCGGAGCGGATTGGGTAGCCGAACGGGCCGCTTTGATCCTGCGCATGGGCGATGCCGTCGTTGCGCGGCAACTGGTGCAGCAAGTCGATTCGGGCGTCTATTCCAAACGCTTGCTCGAAGAATCGATGCCGATCTTCCTTGCCAATGCTGATCTTTCGGGCATGTGTCCGATAGCGGATGCCGGTAGCCAGAAAACAGAGTCGCTGGAATGGAAGACTGCGCTATCGATCTGTGCGTCGCTCGCTGGCGAGCAAGCACGCGCAACCTCGCTGCTCAATCAAGTCCGCAATAAAGGCTGGGTCAAAGGGATCGACTATCTTTTGACCGAAAAGGCGGTTGGCGCTGGCACCAATGGTCGCCG
>JBEBKE010000207.1:0-4094 GCA_040079555.1 Sphingorhabdus sp.
GCGATTACCGATAGGAAACTGCGGTTCATCGCTTTGCACATGATGTACGACAGAATCGCGCCGGACGAGCCGACCAACGCGCCCGTAATAATCATCGCGCTATTATGCAGCGTAAAGCCCATCGCAGCGGCAGCCCAGCCCGAGTAGCTGTTCAGCATCGACACCACGACAGGCATATCCGCGCCACCAATAGGGATGATGAGCAAGAAGCCGATGATGAAGGACAGAACGACAATTATCCAAAACGCCCATTCGGCACCGGCTGTCGGCATGATCGCGAAATAGGCGGTCAGACCGATGATCGCGGTCAACGTGCCGAGGTTAAGCACATGCCGCCCGGGCAACAGTATCGGCGAACCCGACATTTTGCCCGCAAGCTTTAAAAACGCGATGACCGAGCCAGAAAAAGTAATCGCACCAATGGCAACGCCAAGGCCCAATTCAACACGGCTGACGGTCAGGAACTCGCCATTAGCATCGAGAATGCCAAACGCTTCGGGATTCAGATAGGCTGCGACGCCGACGAGCACAGCGGCCAAGCCGACCAGCGAGTGAAAGGCAGCAACGAGTTGCGGCATATCCGTCATCGCGATTTTGCGGGCGGTGAAAATGCCAATCACGGCACCGATGCCGATAGCGCCTAAAATCTGCGCCAGCAGCGCAAAATCTGGGCCGACATAGCTGTTGAATTCATCGCCGTACTTCATCGGCATATGCGTATAAAGCGTCGTTGTCACCGCAATCAGCATCCCCGCCATACCAAAACGGTTGCCGCGACGCGACGAAGCAGGCGAACTCAACCCACGCAGTGCGAGAATGAAGAAAACCCCAGAAATCAGGTAAGCCAGCATGGCCCATGCGGGAACGGCTGCATGTTCCCCTAAAGAACCAACCATCTTACTTGTCCTTTTTCTTATACATAGCGAGCATCCGCGCCGTCACGGCAAAGCCGCCAAAAATGTTGATACTGGCCAGCACCACGCCCAGAAGCCCCAGCCACTTAGCCCCCGGAGCGCCAGAAGCCGCCGCCGCAATCAATGCGCCGACAATGATGACCGACGAAATCGCATTGGTCACCGCCATCAACGGCGTGTGCAAGGCGGGGGTAACTGACCAAACGACGTAATAGCCCACAAAGCAGGCCAATACGAAGATGGAAAGGATTGAGATGAAGTCCATTGTGCCTTATTCTTTCGAGTTTATGATTTCAGCATCTACCATTGCTTCAATCTCGCCTAATGCCGACGATGCTTCCCAGACCAGATTTGCATCAGCACGATGATATCCATGCGCCATGATGTTTCTGAATGCTACGATCCTGTGCCAAGGAAGCTGAGGGTGACGCAACCTTAACGCATCAGACAACTTGTTGGCATTTTCTCCAATTATCAATAGCCTGAAAGCAGTCAGTGCCTGTTCGTCGCGATCATGCAAAAACTGTGTCATATCCGTCAAGGAAATGCGCCGCTGTATGTCGCCAATAGCTTCCGCGATCAATCGCAAATATAGCTGATCGCGTTCGCTGTCGGTCATCCGAACACCTTGATCTGCTCGGCTTCAACCCGCTCCCGGATATGGGGGTGGATAGCGCGGCGTGGAACCAAATCAACCTTCGTTCCCAATGCCTCGGTCAGTTTGCACATGATTTGCGCTTGGTCAAACAGGCTGAATTTCGCATCGGGTGCGATGTCGAAAGACAGATCGATATCCGAATCCGAAGTTGATTCTCCCCGCGCAACCGATCCAAACAAGTACAGAGCGCAGACACCTTTTGCGCGAAGTTCTCCTTCGAGTAATTTAAGCCGGTTGAGGGTCGCTGACGCTGACATCTGATTAAATCACCCCAACAGGCGCTCGTTTACAACTTTGCTATCCTTCGTCAGACGAATGGCAGCCGTAATCTCATCGTCATCGGGCAACACGGGCCGTCCCGCTTCCTTATCCCAAAAGGCGGAGAGGAAGTTGAACAGGTTGCGGGAAAACAGTGCCGATGTGTCCGCCGCCAGATGTGCTGGCGTGTTGGAATAGCCGATGATTTTGACGCCGTGTTTGATCACGACTTCGTCAGGCTTTGAACCCTCAACATTACCGCCTTGTGCCACCGCGAGGTCAAATATCACCGAACCGGGCTTCATCGTTTTGATCTGCGCATCGGTCACCAATCGCGGCGCGGCGCGGCCGGGGATCAGAGCGGTGGTGATGACAATATCCTGCTTGGCGATGTGCGACGAAACCAGTTCGGCCTGTGCGGCCTTATATTCGTCGGACATTTCGGTGGCATAGCCTCCCGCACCTTCACCTTCGATACCCGCGACATTCTCAACGAACACCGCTTTCGCACCAAGGCTTTCGATCTGTTCTTTGGTTGCAGAGCGCACATCGGTTGCCGACACAACGCCGCCCAAACGCCGTGCGGTTGCAATAGCTTGCAGCCCCGCAACACCCACGCCCATGATGAAAATCTTGGCCGCACTCACAGTGCCCGCCGCCGT
The DNA here is from genome assembly GCA_040079555.1 of Sphingorhabdus sp. Lineage (GTDB taxonomy): Bacteria > Pseudomonadota > Alphaproteobacteria > Sphingomonadales > Sphingomonadaceae > Sphingorhabdus_B. The sequence continues at coordinate 2,493 of JBEBKE010000207.1, forward strand.
CATCATCATCGGGAATGCGCGGCCAAAGGCCCCTGCACTGTCGATAACGGCTTTATACCCCGAAAGGTTCGACTGCGACGACAGGATATCCATCGACTGCGCGCGCGTGATGCGCGGCATGAATTCCATCGCCAGCGCCTCGACGCCTGCTTTGGCATATTCGTCGACGCGCTTGCGCTGTCCGAACGGGTCCAAACCGGCAACAATCCAGGCGCCTTTAGCGACGCTTTTAAGCGCCTTGGGATCTGGCCCCTGCACACCGAGCAGAATTTCTGCGTCCTTGGCGACGGCGGCCGCTGTGCCCAACGTCGCGCCAACAGCTTCATATTCAGCGTCGGAAATCGACGCGGAGAGCCCTGCGCCTTTTTCAACCGAAACAATCGCGCCGAGGCCGATGAATTTCTTCACCGTTTCGGGCGTCGCAGCAACACGGGTCTCGCCAGCGGCGGTTTCCTTTAGGACAGCGATTTTTGTCACGTTAGGCGATGATCAAAACGACGATTGCGGCGGCAGCCGCGGACAAAACAGTGCCCCATTTGAACATCGTGATGAACCGCGCGTAGGAATCATTCGCAGCGGTCATATCCTGTTTTTCAGCCATTATTGCCTCCATGTAATCAGCTTCGATGTTGGGTCTTAACTGCAAGCCGGCGATTGCTCAACCCTTTGGTACAGTTTCCTGCTCCGGTCTGGCGATAGAATTTATGCGTGATGCTTAATCGGCTCTTTACCACTTTTCGTTACCGCAATGTCTGATGTGCACTTTCATGGATGCTGAATGGCTGAAAAACTGATCCGTACGCTGATGCTCGTTGATGACGAGCCAGCCCAATGCCGACTGGTATCCGCGATTGCCGGACGGGCCGGGTGGCGCACGATTGTCGCGCGCGACGCCGAAACGGCGATTGCCATGCTCGGTACGCAAGACGGCATGATGCTTGACGCCATCTTGATCGACCAATGGGTGCCGGGGGCCGATAGCGCCGCATTGATCGCCGAACTGAAATCCCGCCGCCCCGCTTTGCCGGTGCTTTTGCTCACCGCCGTAGGGTCAAATGACAGCGCGATTGAGGCGATGCGTGCGGGAGCGTCGGACTATATTATCAAGCCAGTCGCCGCCGAACGCCTGATTGCCGCACTCAGCATTGCAGCCGATCATGCCAAGGGTTTTGGCGAGCTACAGCCGCTGACCGAAAAAATCGCGCATCCTTTGGGCTTTGAAGAAATCATCGGCAGCGCCCCTGCTTTCCGCAGCGCGCTTGCCATTGCCGCCAAGGCAGCACGCAGCCGTGCGCCTGTCTTGATCGAAGGCGAAGGCGGCGTTGGCAAAGAAGTCGTGGCAGACGCCATCCACGCCGCATCGCCGCGCGCACGCCAACCCTATTTGAAAATCAACTGCGGCGCGATTGCACCCAATCTGCTCGATTCGGTCCTATTTGGGCATGAAAAGGATGCCTTCGCTGGAGCATTCGATCGACGCGTTGGCATCATTCAACAGGCCGAAAACGGCACCGTCTTTTTGGACGAGGTCGACCATTTGCCGACGGAAACGCAAATCCGGCTGGTTCGGCTGCTAACCGAGAATGAAATTCAACCTTTGGG
>JBEBKE010000208.1:0-4088 GCA_040079555.1 Sphingorhabdus sp.
GACGCCGACGGCACCATACCGCTGATCGATGCTTTGTTGGAACGGCGAGCAGTGACTCAGGTGCCAATTGGCGTGGTCGGTTTTGATGCACGTTATCTGTTAAGCCTCACGCCGCATTCGGCGCCTGATGGGCGATATCTGGGGCATGTTGGAGAAGTCGTAGCTGTCATCGACGCAGCGGTGCCCCCCACAACACAGCCCTCGCGTTCTGATTTACCGATGAGCAGGCAATTGGCCTCGGTGTTGAAACAGCCGCTGGATCGGATCGTCGCCAATGCCGAAACCATCGGCAGCCGTATTCATGGTCCCTTGCGCGACAATTACGCAGAATATGCGCATGACATTGCCAACGCCGCCCGCCATCTTGCCGAACTGGTATCGGATATGGAAGATTTGGACGCCATAGACCGGGTCGATTTTTCTACCGCCCGCGATAGGTTGGAATTGGGCGATGTTGCACGCAGAGTAGGCGGCTTGCTGGCGTTGAAAGCGTCAGACCACAGCATCTCGCTTGGGCTGCCGCCAGAAACCGAAAAAGTGCCCGCGATTGGCGAGTTTCGCAGGGTTCTACAGATCATGCTAAATCTTGTCGGTAACGCCATCCGTTATGCGCCCGGCGGCAGTATGGTGACGATCGGCATTGAAAAACAAGCCGATTGTGCGGCAATCAGCGTCAGCGATCAAGGGCAAGGCGTTCCCGAGGAAGACAGGGAGCGCGTGTTTGAGAAGTTTGAACGCCTTGGCCGCAGCGGCGATGGTGGCAGCGGCCTTGGGTTGTACATATCACGGCGACTTGCGCGCGCTATGAATGGCGAGTTGATCGTTACCGAAGCGCCAGACGGAGGCGCGTGCTTCCGCCTGACGCTACCGGCGCGTTAGCGTTTATCGACGGGCAAATAATCGCGCTGCGCCGGGCCAGTGTATAGCTGGCGCGGGCGACCGATTTTCTGGCCGGGATCGGAAATCATTTCATTCCATTGCGCAACCCAACCGACTGTGCGTGCAAGCGCAAACAGCACTGTAAACATCGTTGTGGGGAAGCCGATGGCCGAAAGGATAATGCCTGAATAGAAATCGACGTTGGGGAACAGCTTTTTCTCAATGAAATACGGATCGTTCAACGCCATTTCCTCCAGTTGCATCGCAACTTCGAAAATGGGATCGGTGACATTCAGTGCAGCCAGCACTTCGCGGACCGTTTTTTGCATCACCGTCGCACGCGGGTCGTAATTTTTGTAAACGCGGTGGCCAAAGCCCATTAGGCGGAACGGATCGTTCTTGTCCTTTGCACGCGCGATGTAATGTGGGATTTTGTCAGGCGTACCAATTTCTCGCAGCATATTCAGCGCGGCTTCATTCGCACCGCCATGTGCCGGGCCCCAAAGGCAGGCGATGCCCGCCGCGATACAGGCAAACGGATTGGCCCCGGACGATCCGGCAAGACGAACGGTCGATGTCGACGCGTTCTGTTCGTGGTCAGCGTGCAAAGTGAAAATACGGTCTAGCGCCTGTTCAACAACCGGATTGACCACATAATTCTCTGCAGGCACTCCAAAGGTCATACGCAGGAAATTACCGGTGTATGACAGATTATTGTCAGGATACATAAATGGCTGACCGACCGAGTATTTATACGCCATCGCTGCAATCGTCGGCATCTTCGCGATCAGCCGGTGGCTGGCGATTGTGCGCTGCTTTGGATCTGAAATATCGGTTGAATCATGATAAAATGCCGAAAGCGCACCGACAACACCGCACATGATCGCCATAGGATGCGCATCGCGGCGGAACCCGCGGTAAAATGTCGCAAGCTGTTCATGCAGCATCGTGTGCCGCGAAATGGTGTAGGTGAAATCGTCCAACTCCGCCTTTGACGGCAGTTCGCCGTTAAGCAGCAGATAGGATACTTCCATAAAGCTGGATTCTTCGGACAGCTGCTCGATAGAATAGCCACGATGCAGCAACACGCCTTCATCGCCATCGATATAGGTCAGCTGCGATTCGCAGCTCGCGGTCGATGTAAATCCCGGATCGAAAGTAAAATGATCAGACTGCGCATATAATTTACGGATATCGATAACATCCGGTCCAACGGTGCCGGTAATGATCGGCAATTCGATTGCCTGATTGTCGATAGTCAACGTTGCAGCTTTATCTGCCATCTTCATTTTCCACTTGCATTTAGGCTGGGGCAGCCGAGTATGTTTGACCGATGGACCTGATCCATGCCGTTATTCTGTATTCGGCATTGTTATTTCAAGCAATCGGTCGGGAGACCGTTGTAGCAATGGAAAAAGGAGCGCGATTACGATGCCCCAAAGCGCCATTGCACGCCGCTTCCTTGCGCAGTTTTCTTCGGCGCGTCAAGACGATGAACGGATAACATTTATCTCCATTTCGGCGATCGAAAATGCGCTGGAGTCGCAGCGCGATCAATTGCCGCTGTTGGTTCCCGTGGCGCTCGGGGCTGGGATTATCGGTTGGCAGTTTGGCGGCGATCCGGTGCTGCCTGCCATTATCTGTGGCGCAGCGGCGGCGGCGTGTTTTGCTGCCTATTTGGGCGTGCAATATCGTATTGCGCGAATGTTATTATGGGCTGCATTGTTGTTTTGCGCAGGCTTTCTAGCGATATCCGTGAAATCCAGTCTGGTCAGCAACGATGCGCTTAAACGCCCCACAATCATCACGTTCAACGGCTATGTTGAAAGCGTTGAGGATGTTTCGGCACGCGGACTGGTTCGATATGTGTTGAAAACCGGAGGGCACGGAGAATTACCACAGCGGGTCCGTGTCAATGTGCCAAAGGAAAAGCACAGTGCCGACATCGAGCCGGGCGCGATTATTCAGCTAAAGGCGCGGCTGATGCCACCCGCAGGACCGGCATTGCCCAATAGCTATGATTTTTCAAGGCAAGCCTGGTTTTTAGGAATCGGCGCGACTGGTAGCGCTTTATCACCGCCAAAATTGATTAAGAAAGCGCCGGGAAGCGCCAATTTTTGGAGTGTGTCGCGCGAAAGTCTGGCGGCGCATATCCGTTTAGCGATGCCTGGTGAGAGTGGTACGGTCGGTGCGGCTTTGTTGGTAGGTACACGCGGTGCCATATCCGAGCCCGATGCCGAGGCTTTGCGCAACAGCGGCATGGCGCATTTGCTGTCGGTTAGCGGGCTGCATGTCACCGCCGTTGTCGGCGGCGCATTTATGTTGATCAGCCGGATTTTGGCTTTGTTCCAGTGGTTGGCGTTACGAATTCGTGTGCCCATTGCAGCGGCGGGCGGCGCTGCGGCCATTGCGGTTGGCTACACGTTGCTGACAGGGGCCGAGGTGCCGACGGTTCGGGCGTGTATCGCCGCGTTGCTGATCTTAGTAGCGCTGGCGATGGGGCGGGAGCCTTTGTCGCTGCGTTTGCTGGCCGCTGGCGCATGTTTGGTGCTGCTTTTCTGGCCCGAAGCGCTTGCTGGACCGAGCTTTCAGTTAAGCTTTGCGGCAGTGGCCACGATCATCTTGTTGCATGACTCGCATCTGATGCAGCGGTTCACCCAGCGCCGAGACGAGGCTTTGCCGCTAAAGCTTGGGCGGTTTGTGTTGTCTTTATTGGCAACGGGGATCGCGATTGAGCTTATTCTGGCCCCCATCGCGTTGTTTCATTTTCACAAAAGCGGCCTGTACGGCGCGCTTGCCAATATCGTGGCCATTCCGCTGACGACATTTTTCGTCATGCCTTTGCAGATACTGGCGCTGGTTTTTGATCAAATCGGGATTGGCGGGCCATTGTGGTGGTTGGCGGGGCAGGGTGTGGCGGTCATCATGGCAATGGCTTATGGCGTTAGCGAAGCACCCGGTTCCGTGCTGATGCTGCCGTCGATGCCAATCTGGGCGTTTGCGTTGACAGTTATTGGCGGCCTTTGGCTTGCGATCGTCGCCGGCAACTTGCGGTTAGCGGGCTTGTTGCCAATTGCGCTGGGGATGGCGGCTATGGCGACTGCACCGCGCCCCGACCTGTTGGTTACGGGCGATGGCCGCCATGTTGCGATTGTCGACGATAAAGGCGAGCTGGTTTTACTAAGGCCCGGGGCTGGCGATTACGCGGT
>JBEBKE010000209.1:0-4070 GCA_040079555.1 Sphingorhabdus sp.
CTGGCTCCTTGACAGCGTGCATTTTATTTCAGCAAAAAATCGGGAACAGGCTGCGCTACGCTTGTAGGAAATTATCTGTCGCGGTGCTTTGTGAAAATTTCGCAAATGGCGTCGTGCTTGGTAAACTAGATATCACTTTCGGCTTAGTTGAGGCAGTTTAGGTGTGACTTTAGTGAGACCTTTCGGCGCTCGTTGACCCTAAACACATCACTATTCCCGTCACCCCGCACTTGACACGGGGCGACGGAAATATTGGGTTTCCTTCTTTGCGTCTTCGTGACTTTGTGCGAAATAATCTGGCACAGCCTTTACGTCAGCCGAACCCTTCGAGACGGCGCTCAGTCTGCGACTTCGCACCTCCTCAGGGCAAACGGGCAGAGGCGGAGTCGGTCCTGTTCTTTATCGCCTGCGCAAACATCGCGCCTTTATCTTCCGCAAAGCCCAAAAACAGGCTCGGTTCGATCAGCTCCAATTCCATTAGCCGGAACTGCCCCGCCTCATCACGGACCATATCGATGCGGGCATAGGTTGGTGTCCCGCAGCCCAGCATATTTTCCGTCGCCGCCAATGCCGCTACGGCCAGTGCCTTGGCATCATCCGGCGCATCGATGCTGCGTTCTACACCGCCAAATTGTTCTTGCACGCGAAAGTCGCCTTTGGCGGGATGCTTACTGATCGCGTGGCTGCAATCGCTGCCCATATAAAAGAGTGAATATTCGCCGTCTTCGGAAATCGCGGGCAGGAATGGCTGGATCAGCATTCGCCGCCCCATGGCCTCGGCGGGAAGCAGGTCGGATGGGCCGATTAGGAATGTGCCATCGGCCCCGCCGGATATCGGTGGTTTGACGACAAGGCGCGGACTTTGAAATATCTCGCGCGCTGATGACAGCGCCGCATCGTTTAGAGATTCGCGGATCAACGTCGGTACAGTTGCCACGCCCGCCTCGGCCAATTCGGCCAGATAGGCTTTGTCGGTGTTCCAGCGTAGAATCTTGGCCGGGTTGGCGACTGGCAGGTTTTCCGATTCGAACCGGTCGAGCAACGCGAACCATGCCGGGCAATCGCGTTGATAGCCCCATGTGAGGATTGGCAGGATCAGGTCGAAGCCCGAGAGATCGCCGGGGTTGGTCCAAGGGCGGAAGCTGACGTCGTCGCCCAACAAGCGTTGATAGTCAGCGGCTGGGACGGACCAGTCTTCGTAATAATCGGGGTCTGGGGTTAGGATTGCGATTTTGGGCATTTGTTTACGAACTCGTTCGTTGATCTGGTTTTTGACGCGGTGCCATTTGTTTCACGCAAAGGCGCAAAGGGAAAGAAGGGCGCAGCCCTTTATCTCAACTTCACCACAGCATTGGCGTCCGTGAGATTGATTGGCTGCGCGGCCCCCTTATTTATCTTTGCGCCTTTGCGTGAAACAAATGGCCCAGTCCGTTTCGAGTAACAGGACGTTGCAATTACTCCCCCGCCATTTTCAAAATCTCCGCCCATTCCTCTGGCCTGACTTTGCCAACGGACAGGCGCGACAAGCGAACAAGGTCCATTTGTTCGAGCGACGCGTTGGCCTTCACTGCCTTTAGCGGCACCGTGTTTTTTAACTTGCGCACCGGCTTTACCTTTACCGCGACGAAACGGCCTTTCTCGTCGGTCGGGTCGATGAACGCTTCTTTGCTGATCTTGATAATGCCGACTACTTCGACGCCGACATTGCTGTGGTAAAAGAACGCAAGGTCGCCATTCTTCATCGCTTTCAGGTTCAGCGCCGCGCCATGGTTGCGCACACCGTCCCAAGTGCCTTCTTTTTCGGCGATCAAATCATCCCAACCATATACGTCCGGCTCGGACTTCATCAGCCAATATTGCTCTGCCATGCGCGCTTCCTCATAAATTGCTGGAAAGCCTTTAGGGCAGGGACTATCTGATAGTCCATGATACAGATGCCCGATATTTCCCTTGGCCACGATGATGCGAACGCGATTTCGCAGGCGCTCGGCGATAGTTTTCGCACTTATGGCTTTGCCAAGATCATCCATCACGGCATCGACCCGCAACTTACCAAAGAAGCGTGGCGGCTTTCCAAGGTCTTGTTCGATCAGCCGGTGGAGGCCAAGCAGCGCGGCTATGATGCGGCAATTGCCGGGCAGCGCGGCTATACACCGTTTAAGACAGAGATCGCCAAAGGTGCGGATCACCATGACTTGAAAGAATTCTGGCATGTCGGGCGGACAATGCCTGCGGGCCATCCGCTAGAATCATCTATGCTGCCCAATATATGGCCTGATTCGGTGCCCGGTTTCCGCGAAGTGTTTGAACCGCTTTATGCAGAGTTCGACCGCGTCGGCGCCAAGCTGCTTTCGTATTTGGCGGTGTATCTGGGGCTCGAACCCGATTGGTTTGATGACAAGATCAACGTCGGCAATTCGATTTTGCGCCTGCTCCACTATCCGCCAATTGCGGGCGACACCGATGGCTGTATTCGGGCTGGTGCGCATGAGGATATCAATCTGATCACCCTCTTGCTGGGGGCCGAAGAGGCTGGGCTGCAAATCCTGCGTCCCGATGGCAGCTGGATGGATGTGTCCCCTCCCGAAGGCGGGATCGCGATCAATGTTGGCGATATGCTGCAACGCTTGTGCAACCATGTGCTTCCGTCAACAACGCATCGCGTGGTTAATCCATCGGGAGAGCGGGCGAAATACAGCCGCTATTCCATGCCGTTTTTCCTGCATCTGAATTCGGATTACCCGATCACGACATTGCCGCAGTGCGTGACCGCCGAAAATCCGAATCGCTATCCCGATCCGATATTGGCCGATGATTATCTTCGCCAACGCTTGATCGAGATTGGCCTGCTTAAAGCGTAAGCACCTCAGGCGGCTTGCGGCGGACCACAAGGTTGATGACCTGCATAAAGGTCTGCCGCGCGCCGAACCATAATAAACCGCAATACATCGCGGCGCCGACTATCGTTAGCAAAGCCAGATGCAACGGCGCTGGCATTTCGTGCCAGATCCACACTACGAGGTAACGGTCGGCTAGCCAAACCGCCGCCGCCATAACAAACGCTGCACCTAACCCGGGCAAGACGGCTTGAAACAATCCGGCTAAAGTAAATCCGACATAGGGCTTTGCTTGATAAATGGTGAAAGCCAGCAAAAGCGGGAAGGCGATCAGCCAGCCCCAAGCCAATCCCTCGACACCATATTGCACAGCGAACAGATAGGTCGTCGTCATAATGACTGCACCCGCAATATTATTGCGCATCGTCAGCTTTGGCAGGCCGAGGCCGTTGAGCACAGGCTGAAACAAAAACTGCATCGCGGCAAAGGGCATCGCCAGCGCAAGGATGCTGACTAATGGAATCGATTCGACCCATTTCGGCCCCATGATCGTCTCGACAAACGGCCCCGCCGAAATCGCCATGCCGAAATATAGCGGGAATGCGACCAGCATAATAAGCCGCACGGCGGTGAGGAATGCCGACGACAAGGCTGCCTTGTCATGCTGAATCCGCGAATAGGCGGGGAAGGCAACTTCGTTTAGCGGCGGGATAAACTTTGTCGCAAACAGCTGCGTGATCATCAACGCCTCTGCATAGAGGCCCAATGTATGCGTATCGAGCGCGCGTCCGGCGATGAAAATGTCCGATTGGCTTTGCACAATGAAAAAGCCATGGCCGATCAGCAGGGTACTACCAAAGGTGAAGATATAGCCCGCACCCTCGAAATTGAAGCTCGGCAGATACCGAAACCGCGTGGCGATCACCATGCCGATGCCGCGAGTCCAGAACAGCGCGATGGGCGCGAACACCAATGTCCATACACCATATCCGTTCAGCGCCATTGTTAAGGCAACAACCGCACCCGCCAATGCCGACAATAGATTGATGATCGCAGGCTTTTTGAATTCCAGATTGCGCGTCATCAACGCCTCGGGAAGAATCAGGAACGGTGTGGCGAGAAAGATCAGCGCCTGCCAGCGCAGCATTTCGCCCACAATGGCCTCGCGATAATAAGTCGCAGCCAGCGGCGCGACGATCAACACCTGAATCGCGGCGAGCGCGGCGTTTAACA
>JBEBKE010000210.1:0-4067 GCA_040079555.1 Sphingorhabdus sp.
GCTCCGCTTAATGGTTCCTTTCAGTGCCGCGCCTTTCCGTTTCCGTCAACTCCGTTCGGCGCGCAATTAAGCTTTCGCTAACCATGTCGATTTACACCTATTGGCATAATGAAATGGGTCGTAAAATAACATGGATAATCAAGCTTTTCAGGCAAATCACTGGATCGACGATACAGCAAAAATCTGTGGCGAGGTCGTTGTCGATTGCTCTGACACCGCGGGCACGCTGGAAAATGCGCTAAAATCTGCCGATGTTTTGCAACAAAAACATTTGGAGCTAGAGGCGATTACGAAACAGCTGGCGACCGAGATCGAAAATGTGGCGCAGGCAACCGCCGAGGCGCGCGAACTTTCGGATTCAGCGCGTGAGAAAGTTGCCGTTGGTAATGCGACAGTCTCCAGCTCGATTGCCGGTTTCACCGATATGATTGGCCTGATGAACCGGCTCGGGATGCACATTACCGGCTTTGCTGCGGCGATGGAGCAAGTGAAGCGCGCCAGCCAGGCAATCGATAACATTGCGCGGACGACAAATATGTTGGCGCTAAATGCTGCGATCGAAGCTCAAAAAGCCGGCGTCGCAGGTCAGACTTTCGCTGTGGTTGCGGCTGAAGTAAAAAAGCTAGCACTCGATTCACGGACAGCCGCAATCGAAATTACTGGCACGGTCAACTCGCTTTCAGCCGAAGCGGAAAAATTGGTCGCTGACATCGGCACGGGGATTGAAAGCAGCGGAACCGCACAGAGTAAGTTTTCGGATATGCAGCTGATTTTGGGAGGACTTAGCGATATTGTTTCGCAAGTCGATCAACGGACCGGCGAAATCGCGAACAATACCGCGGCGATTAACGATGGTTTGTTTGAATCAAAACGCGTGCGTTCCGCCGTTGATGCTGCCAACGAGGCGATGCACAAGCAGCTGTCGCTAGCACATCAGGACGTGATGGAATTGGAGCATCGTGCCAACACGATGTTTGATAAGCTGGTACACAGCGGCATGTCCCGCGAAGACAGCGTATTTGTGGAGCTGGCCCAAGCTCAAGCGCTTCGTATTAAAGACTTTACGGAAAAGGCGGTGTCCGATGGCGTCGTCGCGATGAGCGATCTGTTTGACGAAAACCTGGTCGCTATCGAAGGAAGTAATCCAAGTCGGTACCGAAGCAAAATGACGGGATGGGCGGATACCTATTGGCGTCCAATTTTCGATGAAATTAGCGAGATGCGCGCGGAAATTCTGACGTCTATCTGCACAAGCGCAAAAGGGTTTTTGCCCACGCATATGACGAAGTTTTCGGCCGCACCCACCGGCGATTTTGCCCATGACAACCGCTATTGCCGCAACGGCCGCGTATTTTACGAAGAAATCGATGCGATCGCAAAAGCGAGCACGCAGGACTATAGTATGGCGGTTTATCGCCACACAGGCGCCTCTAGCGGCAGTGACAAATCCCAAACCGTGGTCCGCAACGTTTACGTGCCGCTGTACATCAACGGCCGCCGCTGGGGCGATCTGGAAGTGGCCTATATTTTGTAACCAACGACGATAAGTCTCGCCGCGATTAGCTTTGGCGGCGGGCCATAAATGCAAGCCGTTCGAACAGCATCACATCTTGCTCGTTTTTGAGCAATGCGCCGTGCAACGGCGGGATTGCTTTGGTCGGGTCGCGGTTTTGCAGGATATCGAGCGGCATATCTTCGTGCAGCAGCAGCTTTAGCCAATCGAGCAGTTCGCTGGTCGATGGCTTCTTTTTCAAGCCCGGAACGTCGCGCACTTCGTAAAAAATATCCATCGCCTTTGACACAAGGATTTTCTGGATGCCGGGGAAATGGACATCGATAATCGCTTGCATCGTGTCGCGTTCTGGAAATTTGATGTAGTGGAAGAAACAGCGGCGCAGGAACGCGTCGGGCAGTTCCTTCTCATTGTTCGACGTAATCACCACGATGGGCCGCTCAACGGCTTTGACTGTCTCGTGCGTTTCGTAAACATAGAATTCCATCCTATCCAATTCCTGCAACAGGTCATTGGGGAATTCGATATCGGCTTTGTCTATTTCGTCGATCAGCAATACGGGCAGTTCGGGCGCGGTAAACGCCTCCCATAGCTTACCCTTTTTGATGTAGTTTTTGATGTCGTGGACGCGTTCGTCGCCCAATTGGCTATCGCGCAACCGCGCTACGGCATCATATTCATAAAGGCCTTGATGCGCCTTTGTTGTCGATTTGATGTTCCATTCAATCAACGGCGCGTTCAGCGCTTTCGCAATTTCCTGCGCTAGCACGGTCTTACCAGTGCCGGGTTCACCTTTGACCAGCAAAGGCCGGCGCAACATGGCGGCGGCGTTGACCGCGACTTTCAGATCATCAGTCGCTACATAATTTTGTGTGCCATCAAAGCGCATGGATTCATCCCCAGATTTAATCAGTCGATTAAGTCGGTAAAGATTGGCAGTGTCGGATGCAACGGGGCAATTACACTCACCCGCATAAAATCATGGAAGCCGTCAGCAGTGTGGCAGCTATAGCGTTGTCATCTTATGATGGCGCGCGGCGATCAAGTGCCAAAGGCCCCGTTGCTGCGCCAGCAACTGCTGGCTGCCAAACGCCATGGCGCGTTCGACGGCGGCGCTTTTGGCGAGAGCATTGGCCAATCGGATAGTCACGGCGCTGGGGGGCAGGGTGTTGGTTTGAACTTCCAGCCCCAGCATAATCGCTGCACGGTCAAGCACCGGACGCGTCGCATGCCAATCTATCACAAAGGCCATCACGGCGCCTGCTGGGCAGCCTTTCCGGTCGGACGTTGCCAGCATTTCAAAACTGCGATGCTGGGTTGTCAGCAGCGCCTCTATTTTGTCCTGATCCAAATGCCTGCGTATCGGCCCTGCGGCGACAGTCAGGCTGTTCAAAAAAGAGCGCTCGGCGGTAAATGCCGTTATTGCATTGGCCAGCCATTCCCGCGCTTCGGGATCGACGATCTTGCTGGATGCGTGATCGACGACGCCGGGGTGGCGACCGTGCGAAATGTTCAGGAAATGGGCAATGTCGGCCAGTAATGCGGGAAGGCTGTCCTTAACCGATTTGCGTAGGTCCGGCGACGACATGCAGCGATCAAGAAATGCCATCAACGGCCCGCTGACGGGCACGCTGCCATGTTCCGCGACAAGGGACACAAATCCCTCGCCAAAGCCTTTGCTTTGCGTTGCGCGCAGTTCCATGCCTTACTCCACATCTTACCGTGACGAGCAAGTGGCCCGCTTTGGTCAATATGTCGATATAACAGCAGTTTCTAAACGAGCCGTTTACGCGGTGTTGCCGAGGAGACGCATTACCAAATAAAAAGCGCTTTATTGATCCAAGAAACTCCGCATTTTCCGCGAACGACTTGGATGTTTCAATTTGCGCAGCGCTTTCGCCTCGATCTGACGGATACGTTCACGCGTCACCGAAAACTGCTGGCCGACTTCTTCCAACGTGTGATCGGTGTTCATGCCGATACCAAAGCGCATACGCAGCACGCGTTCTTCGCGCGGGGTAAGCGACGCCAAAACACGCGTGACGGTTTCTTTCAGGTTGGCCTGAATAGCAGCATCGACAGGAATGATCGCGTTCTTATCTTCGATGAAGTCGCCCAGATGGCTGTCTTCTTCGTCGCCAATTGGCGTTTCCAGCGAAATCGGTTCCTTGGCGATTTTCATCACCTTGCGAACTTTTTCCAACGGCATGGAAAGGCGTTCCGCCATTTCCTCTGGCGTTGGCTCGCGGCCTTGTTCGTGCAGGAACTGGCGACTTGTGCGGACCAGCTTGTTGATCGTTTCGATCATATGCACTGGAATACGGATCGTCCGTGCCTGATCGGCAATCGAGCGGGTTATCGCCTGACGGATCCACCACGTTGCATAGGTCGAAAACTTGTAACCGCGACGATATTCAAATTTATCAACGGCTTTCATCAAGCCGATATTGCCTTCTTGAATCAAATCAAGGAATTGCAGGCCGCGATTAGTATATTTTTTGGCGATAGAAATTACGAGGCGCAGATTGGCCTCGACCATTTCTTTCTTGGCAAT
>JBEBKE010000211.1:0-4047 GCA_040079555.1 Sphingorhabdus sp.
CGCACCATCGAACGGCTCCATCCGGTTGCGCGGGTGCGACGGAGGCGGGTGTTGGGAAAGCTGCTGTTTTGGGTCATGAATGCGGCATAGCGAAGCTTTGTGCTGCACTCAATGCCAGCAGCGTATTAGCCGTTTTTGTCGCGCAGGCTTTGCACTTGCGAGATGCGATCAATCTCGCGTTTGGGTTCATCTACCGTTTTACGCTGGCCGCCCATCGGCACTAGCGCCGCGCCGGGTTTTACCGATTTCAATCGCGCGAGCTGCGCTTTGAAACGCGTCAGATCACCACCGCTCAATTGAGCGCGTTGCGTAAATTTGACCGATAACGGATTGACGATGCTGCCATTTTTATACAGCTCATAATGCAAGTGCGGGCCGGTCGACAGGCCGGTCGATCCGACATAGCCGATGATCTGCCCCTGTTTAACCCGCTGACCATTGCTGGTCGCAACGCGGCTCATATGACAGTAACGTGTCGCCAGATTGCCGCCGTGATTGATCTTCACGGCATTGCCGCAACCACCAGCGCGACCGGCCATCACGACGACACCATCGGTTGCTGCGTAAATCGGCGCACCATGCGGTGCGCCAAAATCGATGCCGACGTGCATTTTGCGATAGCCTAGGATCGGGTGGCGACGATAGCCAAAGCCTGACGTCATCCGGCCATTTACCGGGCTGGCCATCTGGCCGCTGGTTTGGCCAACACCCGATGCCTCAAACCATTGCGTGCTGTCGCCATCCTGCCATTTCAGCATCTGGATTTTTGGCTGTCCGCCGCGATCCACACCTGCATAAAGCAGGCTGCCGACTTGTACTTCGCCCGTTTCGGCGCGGCGATGGGCAACGATAATGTCAAATTCGTCATTGGCACCAATATTGGTCAGCGAGGTTCGACCGGCGATGATTTTCAGATAGTCCTGAATGACATCGGCAGGGGCTCCCGCTGCACGGGCAGAGCGATAGAGGCTGCTGCCAACGATGCCGCGAATGCGCAACGGCGTGTCGTCAACGGCAATCGCTTTGCGGGTCAGGCTTAGGCCGCCGCCAGTGCGGCTAACGGCCAGATGCAAATCAAAGCGCGCACGGAAATCGAGCGATTCAAGCGGACGCGGTGCGTCTCTTGATGTCCGGCGTCCCAGTACGATGGCAATCGGCGTTCCCGGCGCGATGTCCGACAACGACGCCGTGCTGCTGATTAAAGAAACGGCGCGCTGCACGTCTGCGCCGCCAACACCTGCGCGTTGCAACACGCGGGCAAAGCTGTCGCCTTGGCCCAAAGTTGCGGTCATTTCGATGCTGGGTCGTTCGGGGCTTCCCGAAAGCGCAACGACATTTTCACTCGCCGCCATCCGCCCGCCAGTGTCGCTACCGAATGCAATTGGCATAATCGTTTGTGTGCGCGCCATTTCCAGCTGAACAGGCGTCGGTATCGGCGGCTGCGCGCCATAAACAGGGCCGAAATTTGGCAGGAATGAAAGCGCGATAACGCTCAATATCGTCAACGTCGCAAGTCCGCGAAACCAGCGCTGTGATCCGACATCCTCGCCCAGATCAGGGGCCCAGTCGATGCCCACCAACCGCGCGCGCCAGCCGGGGGTTTCGGCTGTGCGCAGCGGTGCGATCATCGCGTCGGCGATCGACACGTCTCCCGCATTATTCGCCCCAGCAAAACTTCTGCTTCCAGCTTCGAACACTCAACACCCTTTTGAACCTGCGCCAAGCAGCGCGGACATCCGAGTTGCCGATTGTAACCAGACAAGGTTAATGTCAATTTAATGTCTGCTGCGCCGATGCACCCTGCGATGAAGAGTGTAAATTCACCGATGGAGCATTTTTCGGAGGCGCGATTTATCCGCTTCTATCCGGTCGCAACTGGCTTTAAGGACGTCATGTGAAGTTTTTTCGAACAGCATTTTTCCTTTTGTCGGGCGCAATATTGGCCGGCTGCCAACCTGTCGCGGAAAACGATGACCGGCTGGAAAGCGCGCGCGCCTTTCCGCGCCCTGACCGCGCCGTGTCCGACGCATCCAGCACCGAATTTTCAACCGAAGCGGCGCGTGATGAAGCAGGTGAGGCCAAAAAACTGATGGATTGGGCTGACATTCAGCCCGGCACAACGGTCGCCGATATCGGTGCGGGTGAGGGCTATTACACTGTCCGCTTGTCGCAACGCGTCGGCTTGAAGGGCCGCGTGTTGGCGCAAGACATTAACCGCGACGCGCTTGATCGGCTGGGCGAACGCGTGGTGCGTGAACGCTTGCTTGACAATGTGGCGATCAAAGAGGGAGGCTATGACGATCCGCGCCTTCCCCCCGGCAGTTTCGACCGCATCTTCATGGTGCATATGTACCATGAAATTGGTGAGCCCTACGCGTTCCTGTGGCGGATGCGGCCTGCACTGGCGAGTGGTGGGCAAGTGATTGTTGTTGATCGTGATTTCCCAACAAACCAGCACGGCATTCCGCCAAAGCTGTTGTTCTGCGAATTCGCAGCAGTCGGTTACCGGTTAAAAGAGTTTGTCGAACGCCCTGAAGTCAGCGCCTATTTCGCGCGGTTTGAATTGGTCGGCGAACGACCAAAGCCAGCGGCGATTAAGGCGTGTAAGGCAGAGGCTGTGGCGGGGTAGGGGTGAAGGGCGCAAACAACTTTACGCCCAATCATCCGATTCCAAATTTTCGTCATTCCCGCGAAGGCGGGAATCCATCACCGGAACTATAAATTTCCAAAACGGGTGATGGACCCCCGCCTTCGCGGGGGTGACGAAGTGTTAAGTGACATTAATAGGCTCAGTAAAAGCCCAACAAACCTAAGCCGCCTTACGCATCCCCTCAACCGAACGATCCAAAAACCCTCGGATCGCCGCGATGCTCTCGTCAACATGGCTCAGCAAAAACAGATGCCCGCCATTATCGATCACCATCAGCTCGCTGTTGGGGATCAGCATGTTGAGAAACTTGCCATTGGCCAAAGGCACTATCTGGTCATCGCCGCCCATCATGATGAGCGTTTGCGTTTTCATAAACGGCAAAAACGGCGCGCTGGTCCAGCCCATCATCGCCAGCAATTGATAGAAATAGCCGGTCTTTGACGGCGGCGTAATCCGGCCGATATGCCCCTCTTTGCCGCCGGTTGCGCCGCCGTAAAGCGTCTTGAAATGCTTTGCCATGAACTGCGGGTCGATATAGCGGCGCGGGTCGGCCATTTTAATGAGCGCGGCGGGATTGCCGGGAACCATCAACATCCCTGCGCTGGTCGCAATCAGGATCAACTTGTTGGTCCGGGCGCCATTTTGCAAAGCAAATTGCTGCGCCATCGCGCCGCCCCAGCTGACGCCCATGACATCGACGACGGGCATGTTAAACCGATCAAGCAACAAAGCCGCAATCCGCGCCATCAGGATCGCGTTATAAGGCACCACCGGATCGGGCGAACCGCCAATGCCCGGCATATCAAAAGTGATAAAGTCGCGGTCGTCCAGCATCTCCGCCATCGGCGCCATCGCCTCGATATTCGCACCAATGCCGTTGAAAAACAGGATGGGGAGTTTTTTCGTGGCCTTCGTCGCCCGCCAAACGGCCACGCGCAAAGTGCGGCCATCCACCACTTCCATCGTGTAACTCGGTTCACGGCCTTTGGTCATAAATGCTTCCCGCTGTTCCGCCTTTTGACGGTTGGTCTATGTTGCAGTGCAAGATAACGCGTTGGTTGCTTTACGCAAGCGTCAATTGAGGAGGTGCAAGGTCCCGCTCACTCCAAAACATACAGCCCCGGCGCAACTTCCATCGCGGGGTTGGCTTTGCTCCCCAACCCGCTCGGTGCCGCGACTTCTTTGCCCGAACGCGCGTGGAGCCATTCTATCCAATAGGGCCACCAGCTTCCGGCAACTTCCTCTGTGCCTTTCATCCATTCGCCGACATCGGCTGGGGTTTTGCCTTTGGAACTCTTCCAGTATTTCGCTTTGGGGTTGCCGGGAGGATTCAGGATCGCTTGCATATGGCCGGCTTGGCTGAGGATGAACTCGACATTCTTTGCGCCGAATAACTG
>JBEBKE010000212.1:0-4044 GCA_040079555.1 Sphingorhabdus sp.
GTTGGCATTTGCGTTACGGCGATGAATACACGGTCGAGAAGGCATTGGAGTTTATTGAAAAGCGTGACGGAAGGGTTGAAACTCTCGCTTCAAAATTAGAGAAAGAAGTAGAAGTTAATTTTCTGAAATTGCAAGACGAAATTGAAATTCAGCATAATAATTATCAGTTAGAGTTTGAAAAAAATTTTCCGGATATAGATTCGGTTAATGATAATGAACCAAAAAAAATGCGCTTAATGATTATGAATAGTCCTTCTGTGCAGAACCTGATTATGATTAAACGGGAACTAAATCATGATTTTATCGAGCGTATAAACCTATATCTAACTACATCTGAAATATTTCGATCAAAACCTCTTGCCGTACGCGCACGAGAAATCCTCGCGCTTCGTAACTCTATAGAATCAAAAATGTTGCCGACCCGTGACGGCGGCAATCACGATGGCGATAGCGATTTTGAACTTGCGCTCGAGTATGTTCAGGACAAAGGTGTTTCTGGTCGCGATCTGACCTTTATGGAAATTGACCTTCGGCTATCCGTAATAGAGGCGCAACTAAATTCCAACGCGGAAACTCTGCAAAATTTAAAGGCAACGCTCGTTCGTCACCATAAACCTGAATTCGATCAGGTTCGGGGGCATGCCTTTAGCGGCGGCGATGATTTCTGCGATCTGGGAGACTGGCAAGGTGCCATGTCTGTTGCCTGCAAAAACGATAGCAGCTTTTTTTCCAAGGCTATGGCCTATGGATATGCTGATGCGATGCTAGCGATACTGACTGACAATGACCAACATGCATATGGTAAGTTGGACTGGCAAGAATATGGAGTCCTTCATCAAAAGCATATGATCCATAATAGCGGGCAACGAAATTATCTTAGCGGCGATAATGAGAGGATCATCAATCTCAAACTGGCATTGGCAGACCGGCATTTTGCGAAGTCCAAAGCGAAGGAAACAGGACGGTGGTCTTACGAAGAAGCATGGCAATTGCTTGCTGAGCTCTCACTTTTGGTTAATCCGGCGGAAAACCCAGTCCGGTTTCGGCAAATCGCCGAACGGGCAATTACCGTAGATGCTATGATGCAGAATGAGGAAAAAGGCTGGCAAGAGCAACACGCGCACCTGCTGGCATATTACCGCCTCAATCTAAGGAATCTTGACAAGCTTGCAATTGGCGATGTTCCGTGACCCTGCTGCCAATAGACCAGCTCTGTGTAAGGTGCGGGCGACGTGTGGGCGACGTTTAATGCGTGGCGGGTTTCACCAAGTGTGAATGGATGAACAAACGACCGAAAACTTGTCGAATCCTGCCATCGCCACTCACATCCCCCTTCGCTTGAAACGGAGTTCGGTTTTTTTGTTTCGTGAGGGAGCCTGAAAGATAGCCAAGTCCCGTGTCAAGCACGGGACGACGGAGGGTTTTTAGGCGGGGCGACTGGAGTTTTTAGAACCGAACGAAGATTGGCTTTTGAACAGGGCAACGGCAGGGGACTGTCCCAAGCGTAGCGCCGTGGACTGTCCCCGTTCGGTCGCCACTCGCTTTTAGGGACAGTCCACGGCGCGCTTTGCGCTTGGGACAGTCCCCTAAAGCCCGAACCAGCGCCTTCCCCATCAATCCGCAAACGGGTCCCTCACCAGTATCGTATCCTCCCGCTGCGGCGACGTGCTGACCAGGGCGGCGGGGCATTCGATCAACTCTTCGATCCGCCGAATATAGTTGATCGCCGCTGCGGGCAAATCGGCCCAGCTACGTGCGCCCGCGGTGGTTTCTTGCCAACCGGGCATTTCTTCGTAAATCGGCACAGCCCGCGCTTGGTCGGCGGCGTGGGGCGGCAGATAATCATAGGTCTGATCGCCGATTTTATAGCCGGTGCAAATTTTCAACGTCTCGAATCCGTCGAGCACGTCCAGCTTGGTCAGCGCGATGCCGGTAATGCCACTGACTGCCGCCGATTGCCGCACCAGCACCGCGTCAAACCAGCCGCAGCGGCGCTTACGCCCCGTCACTGTGCCGAACTCATGCCCGCGTTCGCCCAGCCGTTGGCCGGTTTCGTCGTCTAGCTCGGTCGGGAACGGGCCTGCACCCACGCGGGTGGTGTACGCCTTCACAATTCCCAGTACGAAACCCACCGAAGATGGCCCAAGCCCTGACCCCGACGACGCCGTCCCCGACACGGTGTTTGAGCTGGTCACAAACGGATAGGTGCCGTGGTCGACATCGAGCAACACGCCCTGCGCGCCTTCAAACAACACCTTGTCGCCGCGCTTTTTCGCTTGGTTCAGGGTGACCCAAACCGGCTTAGCAAAGGGCAGAACAAAGGCTGCAATATCCCATAGATCATCGAGCAACCGTTGCCGGTCAATCGGTGGTTTGCCAAAGCCCGCACGCAGCGCATCATGGTGCGCGCAGATACGGTCGAGTTGCGGCTCCAGATCATCGAGATGCGCCAAATCACACACGCGAATGCTGCGGCGTCCGACCTTATCTTCATAGGCCGGGCCAATGCCGCGACCCGTTGTGCCGATTTTGCCCGCACCCGCCGCTTCTTCGCGCATAGCATCAAGGTCGCGGTGGAATGGCAAGATCAGCGGCGCGTTTTCGGCGACTTGCAGAATTTGCGGATTGATATCGACGCCCTGCCCGCTCAGCTTTGCGACTTCATCGCGGAAATGCCACGGATCAAACACCACGCCATTGCCGATGACAGACAGGGTGCCGCGCACGATGCCGCTGGGTAGCAGGCTCAATTTATAGACATTATCGCCAACGACCAAAGTGTGACCGGCATTATGCCCGCCCTGAAAACGGACAACGACATCGGCCTTGATTGCCAGCCAATCGACAATCTTGCCTTTGCCCTCGTCACCCCATTGTGCGCCGATTACGGTTACATTTCCCATGTGAATTTCCCTAAGGATCAGGGTGGGTATCGCCCGCTGCCCTGTTGGCCTTTTTCTGCGCAGAAGATATTTCTGCGAAGGGATTCGCCGTAAGCCGCGTTATGGTTTTGGACGCACAAGGTCCACAGAAATTTATGTGTCGCCAAGATTTGGGGGTTTGAAAATGCGGAAATGGATATTGGGCGTTAGCTTTATCGCAGTCGTCGCCACAGCGGGCTTTGCGCAGCGCGGGGAACGGCTGTCAAAGGAATGCCGCCGCGAAGTGGTCAAGCTATGCGGCATGGATCGCGACAAGATGCGCGCGTGCCTGATGGAAAAGCGCGACGAACTGTCCGAGGCTTGCAGCGCGGAAATTCAGGCGCGCGCAACGCAACGCATGGGCGGCGAACGGGGCAAAGCAAACCCGACAGCGGATGAGCAAACCGTAAAACTGGGCGCGGTTGAATATGCCTATGGCAATGACGCGTTACAGAAACTCGATTTCTATAAGGCAAAGAACGTGTCCGGCTCGGCCCCGCTGTTGATCTTCGTCCATGGTGGCGGCTGGAAACGCGGCGATAAGCGCAATGCGACGGGTAGCGACAAGGTGACGCATTACACGGAACTCGGCTATCACATGGCGTCCATCAACTATCGCTTGGTTCCGGCGGCGACCGTTGAACAGCAAGGCGCGGATGTGGCAGCGGCCATTGCGTACTTGCTGAACAATCGAGAGAAGTTGAGCATCAAAACCTCGCGCGTCGTCCTGATGGGGCATAGCGCAGGCGCGCATCTATCGGCTTTGGTCGGCACCGACCCACAATATCTGCGCGGTGTGGGCCTCGATTTGAATGCACTTTCCGGCGTCATCCCCATCGATGGCGCGGCCTATGATGTTCCAGCGCAAATGAGCGATGGGGCCAAGATCATGAAAGACACCTATGTCCAAGCATTTGGCACTGAGCCCGAAAGGCAAAAGGCATTGTCGCCCTTTCATCATGCGGCCGGGCCAAATGCGCCGTCGTTCCTGATCCTGCATGTCGACCGTGAAGACGGCAAACGCCAGTCAGAGGCGCTGGCAGACGCACTGCGCAAAGCGGGAACGAAGACGCAACTGAATGCGTTTGAAGGCAAGGGCTTGAAGGGTCATGCGGACATTAAC
>JBEBKE010000213.1:0-4042 GCA_040079555.1 Sphingorhabdus sp.
CACGCTTGCGCCTTTAATTGAGGCTGCGCGATTAAGGTCCGCGGATGAAAGGTTGCTATTGCTGCCGTTTTTCGGTCATCTTGGTTAATATCCAGTAAATTCCCTCGCGCTTTCATCAACTCTTGCGACAGCATGGCTTCGCAAGCCGCCGATCCGAACAGGATGATGATCTTCGGTTGCACCAACGCAATTTGGTGCAGCACAAATGCCGCCAGCGCGGGAAGATCAGCCTTTGGCAAAGATGCCGCCGCCGGAATGCTATGCGCTAGAGCTGTTTTGTAAACAAAATCGGGCAAGATTTGCGCCGCGAGCAAGATGTTTTCTGTCAACCGGCCAACGGCGCTTGAACCATAAATGCCCGACGCAACATCGTCTTGTTCGGGAAAGTCGCCGATAATCATCGCGACCGCACCCGCTTCACCGGTTGGCGCAACCGTCCGCGATCCATATCCGCATCCGGGAAGCGCCGCACCATTCGCGATTGCCGATTTCAACGCCGTCAAGTCTAAAGGCCATTCCGCAAGTTTCGCCGTTGGCGCGATCGTTGGTTTAACAGCAGCACAGCGGACTTGCTCCACTGGCATTGGCGTTTCGGGACGAACCGGCGCCGGAGCAACCGCCGCCAGCCAATTCATCGCCTCGCCGTCGCTCACATACTCAACCCCTGCATCGCGCCACCAAGCGAGAGCAGATTCGGCCAGTTTGTTGTGATAATCTTGCGGTGAAAGCATCGTTTCTCACCAGTCACTGGTTGACGAGAAGGTCAATTGCTTGGCATGGCAGATTCCATCAGTTGCATGGAATCTGGGACGGCCCGAATGGTCGCATGGAATAAGGACGGTAAGGGATGAGTGAACGGGAATCGATGCCGTATGACGTGGTCATCGTCGGAGGTGGGCCAGCAGGACTTTCTGCGGCGATCCGGTTGAAACAGATCAACCCCGAAATCTCCGTCTGCATCCTTGAAAAAGGTTCTGAAATCGGCGCGCATATCTTGTCCGGCGCGGTGTTTGATCCCAAAGCTATCGACGAACTGATACCCGATTGGAAAGAACAAGGCTGCCCGATGGCGGAGGTTCCAGTGACGGATAACCAGCATTGGATCATGTCGCGTGGAGGCAAAACCAATATCCCGCACATCGCGACGCCGGGATGGATGCACAACAAAGGCACTTACACTGGAAGCCTTGGCAATTTGTGCCGTTGGCTTGGTAGTCAGGCCGAAAATCTGGGCGTAGAAATCTTTCCGGGATTTCCTGCAGCCGAAATTCTCTACAATAACGACGGCTCGGTCAAAGGTGTTGCGACCGGCGATATGGGCGTGGCGCGCGATGGCAGCAAAAAGTCCGACTATCAGCCGGGCATGGAGCTGCACGCAAAATACACTTTGTTTGCAGAGGGTGCTCGCGGGCATCTGACAAAACAGCTAAAAGCCAAATTCGATCTGGATCGCGATTGCCAGCCACAGGTATACGGCCTTGGCATGAAGGAGTTGTGGGACATCGATCCTGCTAAGCATGTTGCTGGGCGCGTGATCCACACGCAGGGCTGGCCGCTTGCCGAAACCGAAAGCTGGGGCGGAGGGTTCCTGTATCATCAAGCAAATGGCCAAGTCGCCATCGGCTTTGTCGTCGCGCTGGATTATGCCAACCCCTATGTTTTCCCGTTTGAGGAATTTCAACGTTGGAAACAGCATCCGAAAATTCGCGAGATTCTGGAAGGCGGACGCCGTGTTTCCTATGGCGCTCGCGCGATTAACGAGGGCGGATGGCAATCGGTACCAAAATTGGCGTTCCCGGGTGGTGCGTTGATTGGCTGTTCCGCAGGTTTCGTCAATGTGCCCCGCATTAAAGGCAGCCATACTGCAATGAAATCGGGCATGTTAGCTGCAGAAAGTCTTGCTGCCGCGCTCGCCGGTGACCGCGAACACGATGAGGTTGCAGAATATCAGGCAACTCTCAACGATAGTTGGATCGCGACGGAGCTGAAACTGGTGCAAAATGCGCAACCAGCCATTGCGAAATACGGTGAGACCTACGGCGTGTTGATGGCCGGTATCGACATGTGGATGCGGACGCTGAAAATCGGCCTGCCGATCACGATGAAGCATCATCCAGATAATGAAGCGATCCAGCGCAAAGATCTATTTCAGCCTATCAAATATCCTAAGCCCGACGGCGTTATTAGTTTTGACCGGCTGTCATCGGTGTTCCTGTCGAATACAAACCATGCCGAGGATCAGCCGTGCCATTTGCAGTTGAAGGACCCTGATGTTCCGGTGACGATCAACCTGCCGCTCTATGACGAACCGGCGCAGCGTTATTGCCCCGCTGGTGTCTATGAAAT
This sequence comes from Sphingorhabdus sp., assembly GCA_040079555.1. Classification (GTDB taxonomy): domain Bacteria; phylum Pseudomonadota; class Alphaproteobacteria; order Sphingomonadales; family Sphingomonadaceae; genus Sphingorhabdus_B. The sequence continues at coordinate 2,347 of JBEBKE010000213.1, forward strand.
CATCGGCGAAGAAACCGGCACACCGCGATTGCAGATTAACGCGCAAAACTGTGTGCACTGTAAAACCTGCGACATCAAAGATCCGACGCAGAACATCAACTGGGTAACCCCGGAGGGTGGCGGTGGCCCTAACTATCCGAATATGTAGGCTCACGCTTTGTGCGGCGATGCTGGCTGCTAGTCCGCTTGCAGCCAAAAATGCTGACCAATCGAACGAAGCTGATCTTTTTTGGAAAGCGCAGCGTGCCGAACTGAGCGGGCGTTCAGACGTCGCGTTACAAAACTATGACAAACTGCTCGGTAAGCTGCCCGAAAGTGCAGTTGCCGTGGACCGGTTGCTTGATATCGCCATCGCGCAGGGCAATTTGCCAAGCGCGTTGAAAGCCGCACGCGCGCAGCAATTGGCGAATAGCGGCGACGCGGCGTTGCCGTTGATCTTCTTTGTCGATGCTTGGCGGCGAAACGACTGGGCAGAGGCGACAAAGGCTGTTCGCTGGAATGATGAACGTAACGTTTTTGGGTTTTTGTCGCCGATCCTTGATGCTTGGGTCAATGTGGCGCAACGCAAACCAGCGGCTATTTCCAACGCAGCGCTGCGCGATATTGGGCTGCTTAGCTATTATAGCTATGACCAGCTTGTTTACCTCGATCTTGCGAACAACGATATCAATAGTGCGCAGCGCAGACTGAGCAGTTTTCCCGGCTTTGGCGAGGATTATGCGCGGCATATGGCGATGATAGCAGCTGAACATTTGGGGCGAAATGGTGCTGCTGATTATGCGAATTCCTTGCTGAATCATATTGGAACGGAACCCAATAGCTTTCCTGGAAAACCGGGCGCCTTTCCTGCCGGACACGCGCTTTCCGCGCTGTTTTCCCGATTATCCGACCAACTTGACGAACAAGGCATAGGCGAGCAATCGCTCTATTTTGCGAGGCTGGCGCATTGGGTTGCACCCGAAAGCGTTTTTGGCAGGATGACTTTGTCGGCGAGGTTAGCGAAACGCGGTATGAATGCCGAGGCATCGACGCTGTTAAGTGCGGTTACTGATATTCAGGTTCAGTGGAGTTGGGCGCTTGGCAACAAAGCCCAGCTTTTGCTCGCTAATGGAAAAGACGCTGATGCACTGCAACTGATCCGTTCCGCGCGGCTAAGTCGGCCGAATGCAGCCGACTTGACATTGCTGGAGGCTCAACAGCTTGAGGCTAAAAAGGATTTGGGCGGCGCTGCGGTGCTGTACCGAGAATTGATTGCAGCCGCTGATAGTTCCGGCGCGAAAAATGGCCGCGCATTGACGTTCCGCTTGTTGCTGGCGCAGGTGCTATCGACACAAGGAGATTGGACCGGATCGAAAGTGGTGTTGGAGGAGGCGCTTCGCCTGAACGGAAATAATCCACAAATTCTCAATATGCTAGGCTATGGACTTCTTGAACAAAGAGAAGATACCAAGCGCGGGTTGGAGTTGGTCGCGAAAGCGCACAACCTCGCGCCGCAATCACCAGCGACTACAGATTCGTTGGGTTGGGGCCATTACCTTAACGGCGAATACGAAAAAGCTGTCCCTTTGCTGGAACAGGCTGTTGAAGCAGCGATCAACGATGTGACGATCAACGAACATCTTGGCGATGCGTATTGGCACGCAGGGCGGGCGATAGAGGCACGCTATGCTTGGCGTTCAGCGTTGCTGCAGGCATC
>JBEBKE010000214.1:0-4034 GCA_040079555.1 Sphingorhabdus sp.
CTGCGACCGGAAACGAGCCGCAGCTATGATATCGGCATCGTCTTTAGCAATAACATCCCGCAAGGTGACATCCGGGCATCATTGACGTTGTTCCGCCGCAATAGCCGCAACCTGATCGACTTTATCGGCTGCTTTGGTTCAACCGCCGCAATCTGCACCAACCGTCCGAATGGCACCTATGACAATATCGGTCGGACAAAGGCGCAAGGGATCGAGGTTGAGGCCGGGGCCAATATCGAAAACCTCAGCGTGCAAGCCGCCTATAGCTATATCGACAATGAAAACCGCAGCCTTGGATCAGCGAACTATGGCAATGCGCTGGCGCGGCGACCTAAACATGCGTTGACCATGTCCGCAGACTGGTTTTCAAAAGGCCCCGATCATGGCGTCATCGGTTTTGCCGAAGGGCTCAATCTGGGCGTTGATATCCGCCTAGTCGGCGACAGTTTCGACAATGCGGCAAATAGCAGACGGCTTGACGGATATGTGCTGGTGACGGCGCGGGCAGCCTATCCGATAACCGACCGGTTTGAACTCTACGGCCGCATCGAAAACGCGTTTGATACGGACTATCAGACAGTGTCGACATACGGGACCGCCGGACGGACAGGCACGATAGGCGTTCGTGCGCGATTTTAAGGTGATTGAGGCGCGGGGCAAAGCCCGCTACGGCGAATAAGAATACGAAGGGAAATATAACATGGCGAATGAAATCCTGAATCCAAAGACTGCGGCATGGCCGGCGACGCTTGCAGGCACTTCAGTATTGGGCAGCTTTGCGCTTGCCTGCGTATTTCCCTTTGCGGCTTTTGCAGCGCTCGCAGCAACCACGATGCGCCTTCGCACCGGCCTTGCATTGGTGACAAGCGCATGGGCGGCAAACCAGCTTGTAGGTTTCTTTATTCTGTCCTTCCCTTGGGATGCACAGGCCGTCGGACACGGGATCTCGATACTGGCGGGAAGCCTGATCGCCTTTGGCGCAGCACGGCTGACCGGAGGAAAGATTGTCGGCAATCCGGTTTTGCGCGGCAGCGTTGCGCTGGTTTCCGCATTTATCGTATTTCAAATTCTGCTGCGCGCTTATGCGCAAATCGGCGGTGGAGCAGAGAATTTCTCTTTCGAGATTATCCGCGATGTCGCGGTGAATGACGTGCTGTGGTTTGCCGGATTGATCACCGCGCAGTTTGCACTGACCCGCGTAATCGGAAAACCCGCCTTAGCGGCTGCTGCCTGAAAACGCCCAGCTCTGGATCCCCTCCCAAGGTCCGCCGCGATAATAATAGGCGGAAAGGCCGGTAATGCTAAACGGGCGTGGTTGAAAATCGGCGGATAATTCGGCGTGCAAAGCCTTTGCAACAACCGGCTCTACTTTATTCTGCACGGTGACATGCAGCCTCGGCCGCGCTTGATCTTGCGGGGTTAACAGGCCGGTAAAACCCTCTGCCAATGCGTCGCGCATGGCGATCAATTCCGGACATTCAACACGGTAAGCCACCCCGCGGCCCAACATCATCACATCACTCAACATCGCAGGCGGCGGTGCATATTCCCGCGCCATGGCCGCCAGCCGCGCTTTAATCTCGCTAAGATGTGCCGGGGGCAAATGGTGGAACAGCGTAATATGCGCGTCCAGATAATTTCGTTCTACCGGAAAATGTGTGGTGCGTAGCGCGTTGGCCCAGCTTTGCTCTGCCTTTCCCATGGTGGCGGTGATGATGATAGGCGCATTTTCAGTCATGTCGGTTTGTTAGGGTTACACTGCATATCCCGCAATGCAGGCAAAGCCCCTTGCCAGCCTTGTTCCGCATGATAGCATACGAAAAAAGGGAGAGAAAATGCGCTATTTGTTACCCATGTTGCTTGCGACAACCAGCCCGGCATTCGCCAATACCTTGGAACCTAAACCCGCAACTGTGGCGACGGTGGAGGCGCAAAAAGTAACCGCTGCAACTTTGCCAGCTGAGGATGGCCGCGATGCCGCCTTTTCCGACCAAGGCTTTATCGCCACCCGCGCGGACCCGATGATCAAAACCAGCGACGGCAAACCGGTTTGGAATCTTGAGGCCTATGGCTGGATGGATGGCGAGGCCCCGGCAACGGTGAACCCTAGCCTGTGGCGCCATATGAAATTGTTGCGCAAACACGGGCTGTACAAAGTGTCTGAGGGCGTCTGGCAAGTTCGCGGCTTTGACGTGTCGAACATGACCGTTATTCAGGGCCAGACGGGCTGGATCTTGATCGACCCGTTGACCACGAAGGAAGCCGCTGCTGCCGCGCTAGAGCTGGTCAATCAGCAGCTCGGCGCTCGCCCTGTAACAGGTGTGATTTACAGCCACAGCCATGCAGATCATTATGGCGGTGTGCGCGGGGTGATTGACGCGGAAGATGCCAAATCGGGCAAAGTCGCGGTCATTGCGCCCGAACATTTTGTAGAGGAAGCGTCATCTGAGAATGTACTGGCTGGCCCTGCTATGGGCAGGCGGGCGAATTATCAGTTCGGTGGAGGTTTGAAACCGGGCCCGCACGGACAAATGGGTAGTGGCATCGGCAGCGGCGTCTCAAATGGTTCGATCACATTGGTTACCCCGACCGATTTGATCAAGAAAACCGGCGATACCCGCACAATCGATGGCGTTTTGCTGGAGTTCCAGATGGTGCCCGAAACCGAGGCCCCGTCGGAGATGAATGTCTATATTGCATCGGCAAAAACGTTTCTGGCTGCAGAACTTGCAACATGTTCTTTGCACAACATCCTGACCCCTCGCGGAGCAAAGGTACGCGATGCGCTAGCTTGGTCAAACTATCTCAATCAAGCAGTCAATCTTTACGCTGACCGCTCAGATACCGCGATTTCCAGTCATTGCTGGCCTCGTTTCGGGCAAAGCGAGGTTAAGGGATGGCTATCGGGTCACCGCGACAATTATCGCTATCTGCACGACCAAACGGTGCGCCTGATGAATCAGGGCATGACTCAGGCCGAAATTGCGGAAGTGATCAAGCCACCCGCAGCGATCGGTGACCAATGGTATAATAAGGGCTATTACGGCACCTATAGCCACAATTCGAAGGCGGTGTATCAGCGCTATCTTGGTTGGTACGATGCTGTACCGGCCAATTTGAATCCGCATCCCCCCGTAGAGCGTGCCCAAAGATTTGTATCCGATATGGGCGGAGCGGCGAAAGTGCTTGCCGCCGCGAAACGGGCAATGGCCGCAGGCGATTATCGTTGGTCATCTGACTTGCTTAATCAGTTAGTATTTGCCGAACCCCAAAATGCCGCTGGCCGCAATATGTTGGCCGATAGCTATGAACAGCAAGGTTATCAGGCTGAGTCGGCTATTTGGCGCAACCAGTTTCTGTCTGCGGCAAACGAACTAAGACAAGGATTCAAACCCAACGCCGCGATCCAAAGCCCCGATTCAATTGCTGCCATTCCGACGGGACTCTTGCTAGAATCCGTTGCCACAAGGCTGGATCCCACAAAAGTTGCGGGAGAGACTTTGGCGATTAATTTTGTCATTTCTGACCGCTCAGAAACAGCAAAAATCAGTGTTAGCAACGGAGTGCTGATTAGCGAAATGGGCAGCACCCATGATGCGCCCAGCGCGACTGTGACGGCGCCGCGTCAGTTGTTTTTGGCGATGTTGTTCCTGAAAATGCCTTTGGCACAATTGGAATCGGCTGGATTAAAGATCGAGGGAGACCGCGCTGATGTTGAGGCTTTGCAGGCCGCACTCGACGCCATTCCCGCTGCGTTCAACATTGCTGAACCTTGATAGAATTAGGCGGTAACCTGTCGAAGCTCAGTCAGGTGCCTTACCTGATCAGCTTCGGGTAGGAACGATCCGGTGAAGCTATTTTCAGCCAACTGCACCAACTGCGCACGGTTCAGGTCCAACGCCTCTGCAATCGCTTTGAAATTCGCATTCACATAACCGCCGAAATAGGCCGGATCATCGGAGTTGACCGTCGCGCGAATACCCAAATCGAGCATGCGTTTTACCGGGCTGTCCGCAATGTCATGAATGACGCAC
>JBEBKE010000215.1:0-4015 GCA_040079555.1 Sphingorhabdus sp.
GGCTGTATTCCGCCTGGAAAGGTCTGCCATCATGCTGTCCAGCGTTGCACGGGCCACCCATTTTCCACCTAGAAAAACGCCGGTGATCTTGCGCGCGTTCTTCACGTCAGCCAGCGGGTTGGCGTCGAGCAGAACGAGATCTGCGCGCTTACCGACTTCGACAGTTCCGCGATCTCCATCAACGCCCAACCAGATGGCTGGAAGCCTCGTTGCAGAAGCAAGCGCCTCTTCGTTCGTCAAACCTGCACCAACCAGCAATTCAAGTTCTTCATGTAGCGAAAAGCCGTCAACAACCCCCGATGTCATCGCGTCTGACCCCGCGACAATCGGAACACCTTCAGCCTTAAACGCCCGAACAAGGCGCTGATGAAATTCCACCATATTGTCGAAATAGGCGACGAGTTCTGGCGACGAATTCCTGTTATAACGGTTGGCGACAACCCACTTGCTTTGCAGCAGCGGGTGAACATATTGTAAATGCGGCGATGCCTTCATCTCGTCGAGTGATCGCGTTTCGCTTGCGATCCACCGCATTGTTACCAAAGTGGGCGTCAGCCAAGACCCATTGCTCTTTGCAAGTTTTGCGAACCGAACGGCGTCTTCATCGGTAAATTCTGCCGAATGCTTCGAAAATTCCTCGGCATGGGCTATCATCGAAAACCCAGGAACAAAGGCGCTTTCCAGCTTTCCTTGAAATGCCTCGGGAATATGGCCCAGCACCTTCATCTGTTGCTTTTCTGCTTCATCAACAATGGCTAAGAAGGTCTCAGTATTGAGGTCCGAATAGACTTTGACGAAATCATATCCCTCAGCCTTTAAACCACGCACAGCCTGACGCCCATCAGTTGGAGTATTGGCAACCCGGCCTCTACCATTGCCACCATTAATAACCGCCGCCAAAGCCATATGGGGGCCCAGAACCTTGTCTTTCGCGATATCGTTCCTTTGACCGACGGACGCCGCAACCGCATCCAAATTCACGATCTGCGTCACGCCGTTGGCAACATAGGGAGTGACAATGTCTTGCGTGTCGAAAAACATTGTCGGTGCTTCCGTGGGATATTTGGGCGGACGCGGTGACCCATCGGAAAGCAGGTGAACATGCATGTCTGTCAGGCCAGGGATAAGCCATTTACCTTTCCCGTCGAGGCGCTTCGCGTATTTTGGGATAGGTCCCTGAAGTGACACGATCCGCCCATTCTCAATCACCACTGTCGCGTCAGACACGACGACGCCATCAGACGCCATTGGGATAACTGAAACGTGCTCAATTACGGTTGCTGACGGTTCGGCGAGCGGATCAATTGAGTCCCGTGCGGCTGCCGTTGCCATAGGCAAGCAAAGCGACGCCAATCCCAACAAAAGGCCAAGTTCAATTTTAACAGGTATCATCATCCAATTATCCTTAGCGGGTTGCATCGAATCCTTTTCCTGTTCACAATCTTAGCGCTAAGCAGGAGCGATATCTCTGTTAAATTCAGCACATATGCGCGCGTTTATTGCGATTAATTGAGGCCTTGCACAATGGATCAGCTTGACAGTTTTGATCGCGCTATATTGGCAATATTACAAGAAGATGCGTCGCCGACCTATTCAGAGATCGGCGATCGCGTGAATTTGTCGGCATCAGCGACGCTTCGCCGTGTTCAGCGGATGAAGGAAAATGGCACCATCGTCGCGACCCGCGTAATCGTGAATGCCGATCATGTCGGTTTTCCACTGATCATAATAGTTGAGGTCTCGCTTGAGAACGAGCATGTTTCGGCTCTTGAGGGTACCAAACAAGCCTTGGTTGACGACCCATATGTCCAACACTGCTTCTACGTAACAGGCGATGCTGATCTTTACGCCATCCTCGCAATACCTAATATGGCCGATTACAAGACTTTTACGGATCGTCATTTCCTGGGCAATGCAAATGTTAGGCGCTTTAAAACGTCGGTTGTTATGGACTGCGTAAAGGCAACCACCGCGTACCCACTTTAAAACTCGCCGAGCGGTGCAATCTATCATCCTCCAAGATCGTGTTGCCTGTCGCAGTATCAAACAGCAGTCGTTTTACGCCCCTAGCCCCACTCGCCTCCCTGTCATGTTCCACATTCGTTCTTGACAAAACTAACCATATTGGTTATATCACAAAAATGCCCAAGCATCCCCCCTCCTCCGAAAAAGCCTCCCTTCCCGCCGATCCGCTTCACTTTGCCCCGGTCCCGCGAAAGCAATATCGGGAGAATGGCTGGATCCCCGCTCGGCAAGCTGCCTTTGTGCAAAGGCTGGCGGAAACGGGCAGTGTTCGGCAGGCTGCGGCGGCGGTCAATATGTCGCGGGTCAGCTGTTACAATCTGAAAAACCACGCGCAAGGTGCCGGCTTTGCGCGGGCGTGGGATGCTGCGCTGGATATAGGCGTGCAGCATTTGAAGGACATCGCCTTTGAACGTGCGGTTGAGGGGCGGCTTGATCCGGTATGGCAGGCGGGCAAGCTTGTCGGGCATAAACGGGTGTATTCAGACGGGCTATTGATGTTTTTGCTCCGCCAGTATGGCACAGATGCCAATGGCCGCAACGTGACGGTGCAATATGTCCGCACGCGCGCCGCCGTTGCTGCTCATCAGGGTGAAGCGGGCGCAGCTGCTGCAGAGGCCGAAGCCACGACGATGACGGTGCGGTCCAACAAAGCCTCGGCCAAGGACAGCCGAAAGCAGGATGCCGCCGCGCTAGTGATAGATGGGTTTGAAGGTTGCGCGCTTGACGACACCGCTCACGCCGAAATCGCCGCGACCTTAGCCGCCTGTGCCGCGCGGCAACGCGAACTTGGCGGAAGCTATGACGATCGCGAAACCACAAGCTTCACCGCAGGCAAAGACACGCCGTTATGGCTGGGCACTCTAGAACCGCCGTATGGCTGGGTTGAGGATGTCGAACCGTTCGATCCGGCGGAACCCAGCTGGCAGACGATTGGCGATGAAACCTATTTAGATAAGGATGAGAGCGAAAGCGGCGGTGATGATGATCGCTGTTAGCGTTCTTTACGTTTAGCCAAAAACGCTAGCGTCCCCAGCTGCGGGCGCAAAGCGTATCAATCGGCTTGTCAAAACGGCGGCTTGCCGGTTGACCACTGCTATCCGATACGCCGGATCAGTTACCATTTCGAGAAATGCTCCAGCGTTTGGATAATAGGCAATGAACGCAGTGTCCCAGTGTTCGTCGGCAGGGCCGGTCAGTACCGTTTCAAACGCGCCGCGCCAGACGATGCTGCCGCCGACGCGCTGAAAAATTGGACCGCTGGTTTTGCCATATTCCTCATAAGCGCGCTCTCCGCTCCAGCCTTTTCCGGCGTTTTCATGGCCCTCGGGATAGGCCGCCAGTTCGCGGAACCGGACAAGGTTGAGCATGTTGAGCGGCGTATCGCGCGGCAACGCTTTGAACGCATCAATCGCATCGCGGGTAGGATCGACAAAGGCCGCGCCTGACATCATCCAATACTCCGCAGCTTGTAATCCTTATATGTCTTGCGCAGCTCCGCCTTTTGGATCTTGCCTGTGCCGGTCATCGGCATGCTGTCGACAAAATGCACCTCATCGGGCAGCCACCATTTGGCGATGCGTTCTTTCAGATAGGCTTGCACATCTTCTTCGGACAGCGCCGCTGCGTCGGGTTTGCGCACAACGACGACGATAGGCCGTTCGTCCCATTTCGGGTGATAGACGCCGATTGCGGCGGCTTGCGCCACGCCGGGGCAGCCGATGGCGGCGTTTTCCAGCTCAACCGAGCTGATCCACTCGCCGCCCGATTTGATCACGTCCTTTACCCGGTCGGTAATCTGCATCGTACCATCGGGATGGATGACGGAGACGTCGCCGGTGTCGAACCATTGGTCCGCATCGGTCGCATCAACCTCTGCTTTGAAATAGCGTTTGATCACCCAAGGCCCACGAATTTGCAGCGATCCTTCGGTCTTGCCGTCGCGCGGGGCGAGGTTGCCGTCCTTGTCGATAACGCGCAGTTCGACGCCAAA
>JBEBKE010000216.1:0-4002 GCA_040079555.1 Sphingorhabdus sp.
CGCGATTGGCGCAATATGGTGCGGCCAATCCTGACCTGCAATTCACCTTGGTATCTGCCGAAGGCGGCGTTGATTTTACCGAAGCCAACCTCGACCTTGCCATCCATCTGTCCGATGGACCGGGAGAGCATGAAGGCGTGATGTTGGCGGCCGGTGCGTTTGTGACGGTCGCAGCGCCCAATGGCGGCGCTGAAACGCCGATAGGCTGGCCCGGCTGTCCTGCAAGCGCAGGTGCATCCGCTTTACGTCTTGGCGATGCGGGCCTCGCTATCGACGCCGCTGCCATCGGACTGGGCCGCGCCACAGTCCCGCATTTATTGGCCGAGGCTGATCTTGCAGCGGGTCGTGTGCGTGCATTGGACAATGCCAAAGATAGCAAGCTCGCATACTGGCTGGTCGCGCCGTTGCCGCAATGGCGGCAGAAAAAGGTGAAAGCGTTGGTCGAGGCATTGGTGGGGTAGGGCGGCACGCGACCGCGAAATGCTGCGTCATGCTGAACTTGTTTCAGCATCCATCGGGCGGCCTGCGCCGAGGTTTCAATGCGATTGCGACTGTGAAGTTTGCTTTACCCGACGTGGCGGTTTTGGCTGACAAATGGACCCTGAAACAAGTTCAGGGCGACGGCATTTTTTTGAGTGAAATCGCAGATTTGCTACTCCCCAACCGCAGCGACCAACCGTTCCATCAATGCTGCAAACTTTGCGTTATCGACTTCGGCAGCCGCATTGTTCCAGCTTCCGGTTACAACTTTCCATTGCCCTGATGGCGACTGTAGCAAAAAGGTCATGGAAATCACGCCCGGTTCAGACCCGCCTTTATAGCCGACATAGCGCCATTTTTTTGCGGCGGCTGGCGATAGGCCGGGGTTGATCCCCATGATTGCCAACGCCTCGTCATTCTTTTGCGCTTTCAAATGGCTCATCAACCACAGCAAATCGGTGGGCGAGGCGAACCATTCGATGGTGTCGATGGCCGTCGGCCCTTTGCTCAGCGTTTCATTGTCGATCTTGTCGAGCGTCAAAGCCGAGGCTTGGCTATCGAGCAAATCGCGTTGCGCGGCCTCGGTGGCTTTCAAAAAGCGTTCACGTAAAGGCGGATTGGCTTTCAGCGCAAAGGCCTCAACCGTGGACAGAAACGGCAAGGTCTTATCCGGCGCGCTATGGCCGATACTCGCCAGCCGCCGTTCGACAGCTTCGCGTCCTAAGGTGAACAATAGGGTATCGGTCGCGCTATTGTCGCTAACCGAAAGCATCCAGCCGGCTAGCGTGTGCAGCGTGGCGGGGCTGTCTTTGGGCCAACCGCGTGTGGCGGCAGATGAGAATGAACGGTGTGCAAGCGGCGCAACATCGCTCCATTTGCGCTCTCCCGATTTCACCTGATTGGCCAGTTCGGCCAGAATGTAGAGTTTGAAGGTGGACCCGATCGCGAATTGCGCCTCGGCATTATGCGCAGCGATTATGTCAGCGTTGCCAGCGTCATCCAAGTCGGCGACCAAAAACGCTGAATTGCCGGGAAGTGCTTTGATTTCGCTTTCTATTCTGGCTGGGCTGTCATTGCTCGCGGCAAAGCCGGTGATCAGTAGCCCGATGACCTGATTGGGTTTTGCTGCGACAATATCTAGCTCGATTGTCGCGATCGCGCGTTCAAACGCATATTGGATCGTTGCGCCGGTTTTGCCTCTGGGTGTGTCGGAGACCAAGTACAACGGCTGCCCGTGCTGCGCGATGATGCTGTCGAGAAGGCCGTTTAATTGTTCTGCCGGAACAGCAGTCAAAAATGCGGGTGCAAAATACTCCTCAAACGCGACTTTCCGTTTCAGAACACCGTCGATTTGCTGGATGCGTTGGTCAAGCGGGGCGAGATGCTCCATCGCCGTCTCTTTCGCGATTTCTAGTCTGGGTTCTGGCCCAGCGGCGGCGGCTGTTGCGCAACCTGCCAGATTCAGAGCCGCGAAAGCCACCATCGTTGACGCTATCAGACGCATAACATTCTCCCAAATCAGGCGTCAATCGCCTCTTCATCCAGTGTCGTCGCATGTTCTTGAATAAAGCGATAGCGTGCCTCTGGGCTTTTCCCCATCAGTTGTTCGACACGCTCCTTCACCGCTTGCTGGCGCTGATATTCATGCGGCAATGTGATGCGGATCAAGGAGCGAGATTTCGGGTCCATCGTCGTTTCGCGCAGCTGCCCGGGGTTCATTTCGCCAAGGCCTTTGAAACGACCGACATCGACGTTCTTGCCCTTAAAGACTGTCGCCTCCAATTCGGCGCGCTCGGCTTCGTCTTGCGCATAGACGCTTTGGCTGCCGCTGGTCAGGCGATAAAGCGGCGGGCGGGCGAGATACAGGTGCCCGCGTTCGACAATTGCGGGCATTTCCTGAAAGAAAAACGTCATCAACAACGTGGCAATATGCGCACCGTCGACATCGGCGTCGGTCATAATGATGACGCGGTCGTAACGCAGATTATCGGGGTCGCAATCTTTGCGCATTCCGCAGCCGAGCGCCAACGCCAGATCGGCAATTTCGCTATTGGCGCGGATTTTTTCGTTGGTGGCGCTGGCGACATTCAGGATTTTACCGCGGATCGGCAGGATCGCTTGCGTTTTGCGGTCGCGCGCCTGCTTCGCACTGCCGCCCGCGCTGTCGCCTTCCACGATGAACAATTCCGTCCCTGCCGGATCGTCATTGGCGCAATCGGTCAGCTTGCCGGGAAGGCGGACTTTTTTGCCGCTCGTGGCGGTTTTGCGTTTCACTTCGCGCTCAGCTTTGCGTTTCAGCCGGTCTTCGACCTTTTCCAGAATGAAACCCAGCATCGCTTTGCCGCGTTCCATATTGTCGGCAAGGAAGTGATCGAAATGGTCGCGCACTGCGTTTTCCACCAGCCTTGCGGCCTCTGGCGAAGTTAGCCGGTCCTTAGTCTGGCTTTGGAATTGTGGCTCACGGATAAAGACCGAAAGCATCAGCTCGGCTTCGTTGAAGATATCCTCAGCAGTAATTTGCGCCGCTTTTTTGTTGCCGATGATTTCGCCAAATGCACGCAAACCCTTAGTTAGTGCCGCGCGGATACCCGCCTCGTGCGTGCCACCATCGGGGGTAGGGATGGTGTTGCAATACCAGCTATAGCTTCCGTCGGAATAAAGTGGCCACGCCACCGCCCATTCAACGCGGCCTTGGCTGACGCCTGCTTCGTTATTGGGAAAGGTCTGGCTGCCGTGGAAAAAATCGGTGGTCACGCAATTGCGCGCGCCCAGCTGTTCTTTCAAATGGTCGGCAAGCCCGCCGGGAAATTGGAAAACCGCTTCGGACGGGACGTCTTCGCTCGCCAGTTCGGGGTCACATTTCCAACGGATTTCGACGCCTGCAAACAGATAGGCCTTCGACCGCGCAAGCTTAAACAACCGCGCCGGTTTGAACTTTGCGTCGGCACCGAAGATTTCCAGATCAGGCGTAAAGGCAATGCTCGTGCCGCGCCGGTTGGGCGTGGGGCCGAGTTCCTCTAGGCCGCCAAGCGCTGCGCCGCAGGAAAAGCGCTGTCGATACAGCTGCTTGTTCCGCGCCACTTCTACGACGGTATCGGTCGATAAAGCGTTGACTACTGAGACGCCGACGCCGTGTAAGCCGCCCGATGTGGCATAGGCCTTGCCCTCAAACTTGCCGCCCGAATGTAGCGTCGTCATGATCACTTCCAACGCCGATTTGCCGGGGAATTTCGGATGCGGATCGACAGGGATGCCGCGACCATTGTCGCTGACGGTCAAGCGATTGCCGACGCCCAATGTCATTTCGATGCGCGAGGCGTGGCCCGCGACGGCCTCGTCCATGCTGTTGTCGAGAACTTCGGCGGCAAGGTGATGCAAGGCGCGTTCGTCGATGCCGCCGATATACATGCCCGGACGACGGCGGACAGGCTCCAGCCCTTCCAAAACTTCGATAGTGGAAGCGTCATATCCGCTTGAATCAGAACCAGCGGGAGGTGCGCCGCCGAACAGGTCATCGCTCAT
>JBEBKE010000217.1:0-3998 GCA_040079555.1 Sphingorhabdus sp.
AAAACGGGGATCGCGATCAGGCCAATCTACCCCTGCGATTTCCATTAACTGCTGATAATCGCAGGTATCGCGCAACTGCATCATCACGCCGACAAGCTTGTCGGTTTTGACATGCACCGCGATTTCAAAGTTCGCTTCTTCGATACGCAACACATCTTTGCCCAACGCTTTTTTCAGCGCGGCGACGGTGCCATTTGGTGTGGCGATGATGGGCGCGGCGTTATTCACCGTTCAATCGTCCCGATACGGCGGATTTTGCGCTGCAATTGCATGATGCCATACAACAACGCCTCGGCAGTCGGCGGGCAACCGGGGATGTAGATATCCACCGGCACAATCCGGTCACAACCGCGCACAACGCTATAGCTATAATGATAATAGCCACCGCCATTGGCGCAGCTGCCCATCGAAATCACATATTTCGGTTCGGACATCTGGTCGTAAACCTTGCGCAGCGCAGGGGCCATTTTGTTGCAGAGCGTACCGGCAACGATCATCACATCGGATTGGCGCGGGGAAGCGCGCGGGGCAGCGCCGAAACGCTCCATATCGTAACGCGGCATGTTGACGTGGATCATCTCGACGGCACAGCAAGCCAGACCAAAGGTCATCCACCAAAGCGAGCCAGTGCGCGCCCAGTTAAACAGATCCTCGGTCGAGGTAACCAGAAAGCCCTTGTCGTCAATCTCGCTCGACAGGTCTTTGAAAAAATCCGCATCGACCGGCGTGCCGGGCGCAGGCGCTGTTGTGATTACTCCCATTCGAGCGCTCCCACTTTCCACGCATAGATAAAGCCGATGACCAATTCGAACAGGAACAGCATCATTGTGCCCCAGCCCACCCAGCCGGTTTCACCAAGGCTGACTGCCCAGGGAAACAGGAACGCAGCCTCAAGATCGAAAATGATGAACAGGATAGCGACCAGATAAAACCGCACGTCAAACTGGCTGCGCGAATCCTCAAACGCGGGAAACCCGCACTCATATTCTGTCAGCTTTGCCTCGGTCGGCTGATGCGTTCCGGTCAACCGGGCAACACCCATCGGCAAGAACACGAACAGGCTGGATAATCCCAATGCAATGAAAAGGAAAATCAGGATCGGGAGATATTGCGAGAGGTCGGTCACGCGCATGGAATCCGGCTGTTAATCATCATCTCGCGCCCTAGACTTGGCCGCGTAGAGAGGCAAGCCAAAAGGCGTTCATATTGGGCAGTTTTTGGCATTTTACGCCTTCCTCTCCAGTGGGAGAGGATACGAAGCCTTAGCCGCTAGGCTTAGGCGTAGTTGGTGAGGGGTTGAGTGCTATCGAGGGGACACAACCCCTCACCCAGCTACAGCTAGGCAGCACGCTGCCAAGCTTTCGCAACCCTCTCCCACTGGAGAGGGCCTAGTTCAGTTCAACGCCCCGACCAACAGCTTGTGCAACTTGGTATGCAGTTGGTCATTCGATGCCAAAACCTGCGCATCCGCAATCGATGGCGAACGCCCGCGATAATCGGTCACAAAACCACCGGCCTCGCGCACAATCAAGCAACCCGCAGCAGTATCCCATGCCGACAGTCCGCTTTCCCAGAAGCCATCATATCGCCCAGCCGCCAGCCATGCGAGGTCAAGGCTTGCAGCGCCAAAGCGTCGAATTCCCGCAACCTGGGGACCGATAGCGCCATAGATTTTGCCCCATTCGGCAAAGTCGCCATGGCCTTTATACGGCGTGCCTGTGGCGATCAGCGACTCGCTCAGCTGACGCCGCGCAGACACATGGATACGCTTATGCCCCAAAAATGCCCCTTTGCCGCGCTCCGCCCAAAAGCTTTCGTCGGTGATCGGATTATAGACAAGGCCCATATACAGGTCGCCCCAGCCCGAACCATCAGGCTTTGGATCTTGCACCGCAATGGAGATCGCAAAATGGGGGATGCCGTGCAGGAAGTTGCTGGTGCCATCCAAAGGATCGACGATAAACCTTGGCTTACCCTCTGCGCCCGCGATCTCGCCGCTTTCCTCCATGAGGAAACCCCAATCAGGCCGCGCATGTTCCAGCTCGCGGAAAATTGTGTCTTCGGCCTTTTGATCGGCTTTGCTGACGAAATCTGCGGGTCCCTTCATGGAGACTTGCAGTTGTTCAATTTCACTAAAGTCACGGCGGAGTTTGCTGCCAGCTTTGCGAGCAGCCTTTTCCATGACTGACATTAGGCCTGATAGCGCTGGCATTAGTCAGCCTTCCGGACATATTCCCGTGAATAGACGTCGACGACGATGCGTGTGCCCGCCGAAATGAATGGCGGCACCATAACGCGGACGCCATTGTCGAGGATCGCGGGTTTATAGCTGGACGACGCTGTCTGCCCCTTCACAACTGCATCAGCCTCAACGATTTCAGCTTCGATTGTATCGGGCAAAGCCACCGAGAGTGCCTCATCGTCATACATTTCCAGCGTGACCATCATGCCGTCCTGAAGAAAGGCAACCGCATCGCCAAGCAAATCGCCCGGCAACGTCACCTGATCATAATTTTCGGTGTCCATGAACACCAGATTGTCGCCTTCGGCGTACAGAAACTGGAAGTCTTTCTGGTCAAGACGAACGCGCTCCACGCTTTCCGCCGAGCGGAAACGGATGTTGTTTTTGCGGCCATCCCGTAGGTTTTTCAGCTCAACCTGCATATACGCGCCACCCTTGCCCGGTTGCGTATGCGCGGTTTTCACAACGCGCCACAGCCCGCCTTCATATTCAAGGATATTGCCCGGCTTGATTTCAACCGCGTTGATTTTCATGAGATAACTCGCTTAACAGATGGAAAGAGCAGAACGCATTGGATGCGCCTTAGGCGGCGGCCTTTAACCGCGCGGACCGATTAAGGCAAGCAAAGCGTTGAACGCTTTGATAGCAGCAGCTGGGCCATCTGGATGGTTCCACACCCCGCCGGATACCGCGATGAAATCCGCCCCAGCCTCGATCAATGGCCTTGCGTTGTCGGGCGTTACCCCGCCGATAGCGACGCATGGGATTTCGGTCACCATCGACCATTTTTCGACGGTATCGAGTTCCGCTGTGTGCTTTGCGTCTTTGGTCGTTGTTGGAAAGAACGCGCCGAATGCGACATAGTCTGCGCCCGCCTCTGCTGCTTCCATCGCCAGATGACGGCTGTTGTGGCACGTCACACCGATCTGCGCCTGTTTGCCTAGTTCCTCGCGGGCCTCGCTTACGTCGCCATCACCCTGCCCCAGATGGATACCATCGGCATTTAAACGCTTGGCAAGGCTGATGCTGTCGTTGACGATAAACGCCACGTCATGCGCAGCGCAGATTGCTTGTAACGGTTCGGCCAATGCAAAGGCCGCGTGTTGATCAATATCCTTTACGCGGAATTGAAATGCAGCAACGGGTCCAGCGGATAACGCTTCCTCCAAACGCGCAGGAAAGTCTCCGCCCACTTCCAGCGGCGAGATTAGATAGAGTTGGCATGCAGGTGTTCTCATGCGCCGGTTCATAGCCGCAGTTCATCGCACTGCAAGGCGCAACGCGTTAGAGCAGCGAAATGATAAAAAGAAATTTTGCCTTAATCGCCCTGCTCTCGCTGTCCGCTTGCGTCACCACTGCGGGCACCGAAGCGCCTCTGCCCGATGGAACGAACGTTCCCATGGGCCGCAGCGCCTATGTTGATGGGCCGATCATTCGGCCTGTCAAAGTCTTAGAAGACAGCCGCTGTCCGATGAATGCCCGCTGCATTTGGGCGGGCACAGTGAAGATCGAAGCAATCTGGGAGCGCCGCAGCGGCGACCGCACTGTTGAACTGGAACTCGGAAAGGCGGTGCCTTTGGCGGACGGCACGCTAGAGCTGACCGACGTATCACCATCGCGAATGGCGGGCGAAGGCCGCGAATTGAAGCCAGCAGACTACCGGTTCAGTTTCCGCTTTATGGGTGGGACTTAAAGTGTGCCGATACTAAACTCGCGGATTCAATATAAATAACCACTTCGTCATTCCCGCGCAGGC
>JBEBKE010000218.1:0-3982 GCA_040079555.1 Sphingorhabdus sp.
AATGGCTTGATGGTCGGCTGCGCGTTTGCGAACCTGCTCAACCGCTCGATTTTGGACTCGATCCTCAATCGTTTTGGTGTGGTTGTGCCAACGAATTAACGAACACGACTAGGGGACTGTCCCAAGCGTAGCGCCGAGGACTGTCCCAAGCAATTCGCCCATTGGCTTTTTCGGACAGTCACGGAGCTGGCGCTTGGGGACAGTCCCTAAAATCCCAAACTGCTAATGAAAACCCCTAACGCACAGCCCCCGCCTCGGCATCAATCGCCTGCCGAACCTTTTGGTAAAATGCATCGCGATCCAATTTCGATTTCTCATCGGTCGCGCGCGGCCAATTGCTGTTCGATGCGATCACCAGCTTACGCTTGGCATCAAAGAAAATGCCTTGGCCAAAAATGCCCTGCGCCGCGAACGTCCCGTCATCAAAAGTCCACCATTGATAGCCATAGCCAGCGCCCGGCGTGCCGATATCGGCTTGCTTGGTGGTGGCCGACGCGAACCAGTCGTCCGGCACAATCGCTGTCCCGCCGATTTTTCCGCCGCCCTGCACAAACAGTCCAAACCGCGCCATATCGCGCACCGACGCCTGCACGCAACAACCGCTGATTTCATGGCCCGTTGATCCCAGCAGCCAGCTCGCATCCTGCTCCATGCCAAAGGGCGCCCAGACTTTTTCCGATAGATATTGCGACAGCGTTTTCTTGGTCGCTTTGCTGACGAGCACGCCGATCAGGTTCGTCTCGCCAGTTTTATACACCCATTTGCTGCCCGCTGGCGCTTCGCGCGGCAGCTTACGCATATAGCTGACCGTCACATCGATACCGGGTTCAGCCTTGTGCGCATTAAACCGCGCGACATCGCTGTTTTTATCTTCGTAATCCTCGTTCCATTTGACACCCGATGTCATCGTCATCAACTGCTCGACCGTCACATCGTCATAGGCCGATCCCTTCATTTCGGGGATATAGACAGTGACTTTGTCTTGTAGACTTTTGATAAAACCATCCTTGATCGCCGCGCCGACCAATGTCGAGGTCAGCGATTTTGCGACGGAAAAGCTGGTCCATTTGCCGTTGCCGTCAAAATCGAGGCCGTATTTTTCCAGCCGGATTTTGCCGTCGTGCACGATGACAAGGCCCGCAGTCCGCTGAGTCTTCATATACTCATCGACGCCAGCGATATTCAGCGGCGTGCCCTTTGGCAGCGGATGAACTTTGTCGCCGGCCTCAATAATGTTTGATTTTGCCAGCGCCGGTATGCTGTCAATCGCGCGAAAAGCGGCATCACGCTGCGGGATGGTCCAGAACAACACGTCGCTATTTGTCGGCAAATTGGCGGCTAGGTTGCGGGTATCTTTGTCCAGGCTGAACCAGCCGATCCCCAGCGCGACGGCAATCACCAAGATGATCCCCAATATCCATTTTTTCACAGCGTCCCTCTCCCATTTTCTTATGCCTTTATCAGTGTCACTTGCGCGACATTTATGCCGCCGCCGCGAAACCCACCTTCGCAATACATCAGGTAATAACGCCACAATGCAATGAATTTCGCATCAAACCCGGCGGGAAGGCGTTTTTCGGTGATCGCAGCGTCAAACCGTTCGCGCCATATCCGCAGTGTTTCGGCATAATGCAGGCCGTAATCCTGTTGGTCGGTCCAAGCCAACCCGCGCTTTTCCGCCAGCGCGCGAAAACGGCTTTCCGACAGCAACATTCCGCCCGGGAAGACGTAGCGTTGGATGAAGTCGGCGCTGCCTGCATAGGCTTCAAAAATGTCATCCTCGATGCGGATATATTGCAATGCCGCGCGTCCGCCGGGTTTCAGATTGCGGGCAATACAATCGAGATAGGATGGCCAGTATTCCATACCGACCGCCTCGACCATCTCGACGCTGGCGATGGCATCATATTGCCCTGCGACATCGCGATAATCGGTCAGGGTAATCGCCGCATTTTCGTGCCGCGCTAGACGCGTATCGGCAAAGGCCTTTTGCTCGGGTGACAAGGTAATACCATGATAATGCACAGCGTTTTTCTGCAACGCGGCTGCTGCCAGCCCACCCCAGCCGCAACCGATTTCAAGGAGGCTATCGCCGTCTTTCAGGTTCAGACGATCAAGGATGAGGCCGATTTTGCGGTGTTGCGCGGCTTCAAGGTTTTCATTCTCAGCAAATACCGCGCTCGAATAGGTCATCGTCGGGTCTAGCCATGCGGCGTAGAAATCATTGCCGAGGTCATAATGCGCCTCGATATTCTCGCGCGCTTTGGCTTTACTGTTACGGCGCAGCGCATGGGCGATGCGTCCGGCAAACTTCGCAAAGCCCGAAGCGCGCCCGACCGCGCCCAATGTTCGGCGGTTGCGGGTGAACAGATCGAACACCGGAACCGGATCGGGGCTTTCCCAATCGCCCGCCGCCCAGCCTTCGTACCAGCCTATCGAACCGCCGCGTACAAGCCGGGTCAGCGCGCGCCAATGGTTCAAACGCACTTCGGCAACTGGCCCTAGGCCGCGAGCGCCCAAAATGACTGCTGATCCATCGGGCAAAAACCCGTGGATTGTTCCGAATTCTAAGCCACGGTCGATTTTATCTAGGATCGCGGTAAACACACGGTCCTCCGCCCGATGCCAAAGGCGCGAAAAAAAGCCGTCACTGGTTGCTGGCAATGGAGCCTTTGCAACAAGGTGACGGCCTCTATTTTGGTCCGGTGCATTCATGACACCAGCCTAGCAATTCGCGATTACTTCTTCAATGAATCGCGGATCTCGGTCAGCAAATCGACCTCGGTCGGGCCAGCTTGCGCCACTTTGGTTTTCATCACTTTGTTGACCCAGCGTACCAGCATGAAAATCACGAATGCAAAAATCACGAAGTTGATGATCGCGGTGATGAAAGCGCCATAACCCAGCATTGGGACGCCGCCTGCTTTCAGCGCTGCATAATTGCCAGCAGCAGCAGCTTCTTGCAAAGCTTCTGGGACACTGCCCATAATGAAAAAGCGGCTCGAGAAATCAACACCGCCGAATAATGCCGAGACAACCGGCATCAGTAAATCTTCGGTCAGCGATTTGGTGATTGTCGCAAACGCGCCACCGATCATGACACCAACGGCAAGATCGAGCACATTGCCGCCAGCGATAAACGCTTTAAAATCATTCCACATTTTCTTCACTCCCACCATTTGAAATCGATTGCGATTGTAAAACCAAATCACCGAAAGTCGATAGGTGGAATGTAACTTCTGATTCCATTGAAACCTGCTTCGCGCTGCCCTATGTATGCAATACACATTCTTTCGGGGTCAGGAGTATCGTTATGCATTCCAATCTTTCAAAGTTCCTTTTGGTGCCAGTGGCCGCCATTTCGGTGTCCGCCTGCGGCATCAACAGCGTGCCGACTGCTGAAGAAGCCGCGAAGGCCAAATGGGCCGATGTGCAGGCCGCGTTTCAAGAGCGCGCCAATCTCATTCCCAACCTTGCCAATGTGGTGAAGGGGGCAGCGGCGCAGGAAAACAAGACGTTGACCGAAGTGATTGAGGCGCGTGCCAAAGCAACTTCGGTAACGCTTGCCTCTGGCGATTTGAACGATCCGGCGAAAATGGCCGCTTTCCAGACAGCGCAAAATGGTCTTTCCGGCAGCCTGTCTCGCTTGCTGGTTTCCGTTGAGCAATATCCACAGCTAAAAAGCCAAGAAGGCTTCTTGAAACTGCAAGACCAGCTGGAGGGCAGCGAAAACAAAATCCGTATTTCGATCCGCGACTACAACGAGGCTGTGCGTCAATATAACACCACAATCCGCACCTTCCCCGACATCATCGGTGCCAAGGTCATTCATGGTGCCAAGGAAATGACGCCGTATAAAGCGGTAACCGAAGGCGCGGAAGCAGCGCCCGTTTTGGATATGGCGCCAACTAAGTAAGGCAGTCGATCCCGGAGACTCACTATTTGCGCCACGCGCTTTCTTTGATTTTGGCATTTGTGCTCG
>JBEBKE010000219.1:0-3981 GCA_040079555.1 Sphingorhabdus sp.
CGCAAGCAGCCGCGCTTTGTGCCGGAGTTTCGCGAAGGATCAGATGCGCGAACATTTCGCGATGCGCTGGGTTGTTTTGCGACCGGCGTCACAATCATCACTGCGATGGATCCGCAAGGAAATCCCATCGGCCTGACCGCGAACAGTTTTACCAGCGTTTCGCTTGATCCACCGTTGCTGCTTGTGTGCGTCGCCATTAATGCGGGCAGTGCGGCGGTATTGCGCGAGGCGGAACGCTTTGCCGTCAATGTGCTGCAAATCGGGCAACAGCCAACGTCCAACCGTTTTGCCGGCAAAGGCGAGGATCGTTTTGCCAATACGCCATGGGAAGTGGGGGAGTTCGGCACGCCTGTGCTGACCGGATCACTCAGCAGTTTTGAATGCGCGCGCGATGCGGTGCATGACGGCGGCGATCACTTCATCCTTGTGGGCCGCGTTTTGAAGGCGATGTTCGAGCCGCGCCGCGATCCGTTGTTGTATTTCCGGGGCAAATACCGGCGGCTGCATTTTGCCTAATCAACAGGCGATCACATTCACCGCCAGCCCACCCTCGCTGGTTTCCTTATACCGCAAAGACATATCCAGCCCTGTCTGCCGCATGGTTTCGATCACTTGATCCAGCGACACTTTGGGCCGTTCATGGCTGTGCAGCGCCAGCCGCGCGGCGTTGACGGCTTTGACCGCGCCCAACGCGTTGCGTTCGATACAGGGGATTTGCACCAGCCCGCCGACGGGATCGCAGGTCAGGCCGAGATTGTGCTCCATGCCAATTTCGGCGGCGCTGGCGACTTGCACCGGGGTACCGCCCCAGATCGCGGCAAGGCCCGCAGCTGCGATTGAGCACGCGACGCCCACTTCGCCCTGACACCCCATCTCCGCCCCCGAAATCGACGCGCGCATTTTGTACAGCAGCACGATGCCGCCTGCGGTGAGCAGAAAGCGTCGCGCGACGTCCGCTGCTTGGTCGTCGTTGCAGCAATAATGTTTCAGCACCGAGGGCAAGATGCCCGCCGCTCCGTTGGTGGGCGCCGTGACGACGCGGCCACCCGCCGCGTTTTCCTCATTCACCGCCAGCGCATAGACGTTCAGCCAGTCGAGCAGCCGCTCTGCCTCGTTTGCGCCAACGCCGCTGGTCAGCCGCGCATGGACCTCTGGCGCGCGGCGGCGCACGTTGAGACCGCCGGGAAGCACGCCCTCGGTTTTCAGACCTCGGTCAATGCAGGCGAGCATCGCGGCGACAATCGCATCAAGACCGGCAAGCGTGTCGGCACGCGGGCGAAAGCAGTCTTCGTTTTCCAATACGATCTGATCAATCGAAAACCCCGTATCGGCGCATAAATCGAGCAATTCGGCGCCTGAGCCATAAGAATAAAGGCCCGATGACGCGGCGTTGATTGTATCATTCGGCGAAGAGGAAAGCAGCTGCTTTTCGGACGCGAAAAAACCGCCGCCGGTCGAGTAATAGGTTTCCGAAAGGAGCACTCCGCCGTCTGCATCAAACGCGCGCAACACCATCCCGTTGGGATGCAGCTCGGGCATGATATGCGTGTCGAGCGCAATGTCGCTTCGTTTGGAAAAGGCAATTTGCGGACCGCCGGGCAATTGCAATCGTCCGTTCTGTTCCACGCCTGCAAGCAAGCCCGGCACCGCATCAGGATTAATCGTCGACGGCCTCTGCCCCAACAGCCCCAGGATCACAGCATCAACTGATCCGTGGCCGACGCCGGTCAGCGCCAGCGAGCCTTGCAGTGCAACTTTGATACGGACGACATCTGTCAACAGTCCCGCCTTGCCAACATGGGTTACAAAGCGCCGCGCAATCCGCATCGGCCCGACGGTGTGCGAACTGGATGGTCCAATGCCGATACGGAACAGGTCAAGGACGGAGATCAACGCGCGGTGCCTTCACATAGTTTCATTTGAAACCGGCTATAGGCGGGGCGATAGCGATACGAAAGAAAAGACTATTCAATCCTGCTGGACTCTAACCACTAAGATCGACTTGGCGATCCGGCGCAAAAAGCCATTGGTTGGTGACGGAATTGTGGTGCTCCCTGCTGGAGCTCATCAATTATTTAATATCATACGCTTAGTTCGTCTAACGACCCCGCAAATACCCAGGGTTTTCTGCGGTGTCCCGAGAAAATTGGCTAACGCTAAGACACCCGATCGACCACCATAACAACCCGGGCAACGCGGGGCAGATCCAAAAGTGCTTGCACGCGCGGTTCGCGCAAATCCCTCCATTGAGGAGCTTTCAAAGCCGACGGCGCGCGACGAGAGCGTCGAATTCCGGCAAGCAAGCGCCGTCGTCTTTGTCGCCTATAATGCGTAAACGCGTTGCCCTTCACACCAGCGTCGAGGCCAACGGGACTTGGCCTTGCCAATTTGCGCCGCCGCCTAGCGCATATTTATGGCACGAATTTTCAGTTGGAATCAGGACCAGCGGCGAACAGGGAGCGATCCCGCTTGGAATTGAATTTGGAACCATGTTGAGGGTGTAATTGTCGATGACTAGCCACCGGCCCATGACGCCTTGTTACACCATTGGCGATCTGTATCTGACGTCGAATATTTTGAAGCACATGGCACTTTCTTGAACGTGCGAACGGCAACCGGAACATGGTTGGCAACGACGACGCTAAAAAACCTAGCGCAATATTTGACAGGCGACTTCGTTCAGATTCACCGATCATCCATCGTGAATCGACGGACGATTATCGAAAAGCGGGCAGCTCAAGTCATCGTTCAACGCGGTCACGCGATCTCGGTTGGCAAAAGCTATCGGGCAGCGCCACTGTTAAAAACGGCTGATGGATGAGCCGGTTGGGCCGCCTGCTTCAGGGTTGCCGTTTTTTTCGCGGAAAGCCGAACTTGGAATTGCTTGGATAATTCGGGCCGATAAAAATCAGCGCCCTCGCCAAAGACGATGGTCCCGACCTTGGGCTTTTCAAAATAGTCGCGATGGAGGAAATACCGGGTCGCCGAAAAAGTGGTTTCGCTGCGACTTTGGGAATTGGAGAGCGATGCGGTAAATCGAGTTGCTGGCGACGAAAAATAGGCTGCAATATTTTGCAAACGCCACCGACACATGCCGAGGTTAAAATAGTTTTCGTCGCGCAATGCGTCTTCGTAAAATTCCGTCCGATAATGGCCATTGGCAACCTTATGAAGCGGCAACAACAATCGATGCTCCGGCGGCAAAACGGCCCCGCTTAACGGCAGCGCTTTGACGCACTCGGCATTTTCCACGCGATAAAATCCATAAACTTCGATTTTTTGCGCAGGCTGGGGGATATCTGTGAATTGGATATCGAGCGCATAAGCCGATTTAGGCGCGCTATTGATCTGAACGCCTGGTGATGTCGACGCGCTTTGGCTTTCAGCGCATCCGCTAAGCCAGAGTGTTGCCACCAACCCGCAAAGGCCGCGTTCAAACTGCAATGCCATGTCTACCATCCTCAATTGCGTCTAGTGCATGGATAGGGGGGCGTTTGCGCACACGCTATGCTGTAAATGCACTGGTACGGATTTGGCGTTGAAGATCACGTGCCGCTTCGCCATCGTTCGCCCTTGTACACTCAGCAATTGAAAGCGGCACCCGATGAAGGCTACCAAACTAGCGATTTTAGCGATTGGGCTCATAAGCACTGGAGCACTGGCAGCGTCCCCAACCCGCGTTTGCGGGAAATATTCCACGGTATTGCTCGACGCTGGTGAAACCGCAATAGCCGATGGTGCGGGGCATTCCAGTCTCAGCCTCACGATACGTGGCCCCAATGGCAACTGGATATTCTATGATTCAATCTCTGAGCCAGCCACCTCGGACAGCGAGGGGGCACTTATCCTGACTGACCCCAAAAAAACCGTGTTTCGACGAAGCCACAACCGCCAAATCTATTCCGTCCAACAGACACAGCCGACGCTGAAAGACGGGAAAATAGTGAAGGTCGGCGTAATGGGTGTGGACCTCATGCGTGT
>JBEBKE010000220.1:0-3962 GCA_040079555.1 Sphingorhabdus sp.
TATGTCATCGGTCATGAAATTGGTCATGTGAAAAACGGCCATACCAAAAAGCGGATGCAAAGCGCATTGCGTGTCAGTGCGGCGCGTAAAGGCGCAAAAGCCGCAGGCGGAGCCGTCGGCAGCATCGCGAGCGGTGAACTGGGCAAGCTGTTTGAAGACGTGATCGCGGCGAAACATTCGCAAGGTAACGAAAACGAAGCCGATGATTACGCGATGGGTTTCTTAAAGGCGAAAGCCTATCCAGCCATGGCAGCCGTGACTGCGCTGGATAAGCTTGCGGCGATGGAAGGCGGCAGCGGTAAAACCAAATGGCTCGCGACGCACCCAAGCCCAGCTGCGCGGTCCAAACGGATGCGGTCGCAGCTTGTCTGAGCCCAAACAACCGACTGCACGCGGGAAAGCAAAGAACGACTCCGCATTCGAAGACCGCGTGTTGCTGGGTTTTGTCGCCGCCGCAACGATCGCGATGGCATGGGTAAGCTGGCCATTTTTCGGCGCGATCCTATGGGCTTTAGTCGTCACAATTGCCTTTGCTCCGGTACATGATCGACTGGCGCTGATGATGCCGAAACGGCGCAATACTGTGTCGTTGTTGACGTTAATGTTGGTAATCGCGCTGGTGATCATCCCAAGCATCTTGGTCGGGACGATGATGGTTGAGGAAGCAGTGACGACATACAACTCGCTGCAGAGCCGAGAAATCGACATCGGAAAAATTCTGCGCGATATAGAGGCCGCGATCCCTGCTAGCTGGCGTGCGCAGCTTGACCGGGTGGGCCCTTCGGAAATCGAAGAGGTTCAAAAAAGGCTCAGCTCGTTCCTCACTTCCGGCCTGCAACTGATTGCGCGCGAAGCCGTCAGCATCGGCCAAGGCGCATTCAGTTTTGTGCTGACGCTTGGCGTCATGCTTTACCTGACATTTTTTCTGCTACGCGATGGACGCTATCTCACACGCCGTATTGGTGAGGTCGTGCCGTTGAGGTCCGAACAACGCGGCGCGCTTTTCGATAAATTCACGACGGTTATCCGCGCAACTGTAAAAGGCAGTGTTATCGTCGCGATTGTCCAAGGGGTATTGGGCGGCGCGCTCTTTGCTTTTCTGGATATTCGTGCAGCGTTGTTATGGGGCGTGGTGATGGGGCTGTTGGCGCTGATTCCGGCTGTTGGCACTGGATTGGTGTGGGTTCCCGTCGGAATTTACCTGCTAGCCAGTGGAAGCGTATGGCAGGGTATTACGTTGTTGCTGTTTGGTTTTTTTGTCATCTCGATGGTCGACAACGTGTTGCGTCCGATGCTCGTTGGGCAAGACACGCGAATGCCCGATTATATCGTGCTGATTTCTACGCTCGGCGGATTAAGCGTGTTGGGTATCAATGGCTTGATTGTCGGCCCGGTGATCGCCGCGATGTTTATCGCCGCGTGGGAAATATTCGGGGAAAGCCGCACTGCGCAACGCCAGTAACGTGCAACTAACATCTGACGCCATTATCGTTTCAGTCCGTCCGCATGGCGAGGTAGGCGCAATTGTGCGCGCTTTGACGGCGTCACAGGGATTGATGGCAGGCTATGTGCAAGGCGCGCGGGGCAGGACGCTGCGTCCCGTTTTGATCCCTGGCAACATCGTCAAGGGCGAATGGCGCGCGCGGACATTGGGGCAACTCGCGTCGCTTTCGGTCGATCTGGCGCACAGCCGCGCGCATTTATTGGGCGAGCCTTTGGCGGTGGCTGGTATCGAATGGGCGTGCACGCTGACGGCGACAACACTGCCAGAGGGACAGGCCTATGCCTCGCTGCACAGCGCACTCGACGGATTGCTTCAGGCTATCGAACTTGCCCCTGCCGCGCGCGGTTGGGCACCTTCGATGGCGCGGTATGAGGCGTTGTTATTGTCCGAACTCGGCTATGGCGGCAACGATCCAGTTGGAATGGACGGAACAGACAGCGTGTTGAAGGTTATGGCCGCAAACCGGACTGCCTTGCTGGCGCATGTATTGGGTGACCGACGTGCCGATATTATGGCCGCGCGCGAAAGACTGATCGATCGGCTGAAAAGGGCAGTTGCATAAGCTAGGCGATTTCGGCAAAGCGCACCTCGAAATAGCACCGTTAGCCCTGAGCTTGTCGAAGGGCGCTTCTCAGATGTTGCGCAACGCCTTGGGACACCCTTCGACAGGCTCAGGGCTAACGGTTTCATCGGAAAGAATAGGTCATGCTCATTGCGTTGTTGCCCGGAGACGGGATCGGTCCCGAAGTGATTGCACAGGCTGTGCGTGTTTTGGACGTGCTGGCTTTGCCCGGGTTAGTGTTTGAAGAAGCGCTGGTTGGCGGTGCGGCGTATAAGGCAAGCGGACATCCTTTGCCCGATGCGACACTTGATCTTGCCAAGCGCGCTGACGCTATCCTGTTTGGTGCGGTGGGCGATCCCGATTGCGATCATCTCGAACGGCATCTGCGCCCCGAACAGGCGATCCTTGGTCTTCGTAAAGAGCTGGCACTGTTCGCTAATCTGCGCCCCGCAACATTGTTTCCCGAACTCGCCGACGCATCCGCCTTGCGCCCCGAAGTGGCATCACAAATCGACATGGTCATCGTTCGCGAGCTGAACGGCGACGTCTATTTCGGCGAAAAAGGGATGCGCAAAACCGCCGATGGCAAGCGCGAAGGCTATGACATCATGTCCTATAATGAGGATGAGGTCCGCCGGATTGCCCGTGTCGGTTTTGAAACCGCGATGGCACGCGGCAAAAAACTGTGTTCGGTCGATAAAGCCAATGTGCTGGAGACGAGCCAGCTGTGGCGCGACGTCGTGATTGAAACGCATGCGGAATATCCGCAAGTCGCGCTGAGCCATATGTATGTCGATAACGCTGCAATGCAGCTCGTTCGCAATCCCGGGCAATTTGATGTCATCGTGACAGGCAATCTGTTCGGCGATATCCTGTCCGATCAGGCGAGCATGTGTGCGGGTTCCATCGGAATGCTGCCGTCAGCTTCGCTCGATGCCAACCAAAAGGGACTTTACGAACCGATCCATGGCAGCGCGCCAGACATTGCGGGGCAAGGCAAAGCCAATCCGCTGGCGACGATCCTGTCGGCGGCAATGATGCTGCGCTATTCGCTGAACCAAGCCGATGCAGCAGCCCGCATTGAGGCCGCAGTGGCCAAGGCGTTGGCTGGCGGTGCGCGGTCGCCGGACCTTGGCGGCACACACAACACCAGCGAAATGGGCGATGCCGTGATTGCGGCTCTTTAGGCAAGCGCCAAACCTTCACGGCGGCTGTTTCAGAGTGCTGATGAATCCTTTTGGCATTGCTCTTCTAGCCAGAGTTTTGCCGCGGACTTTGCCTGATCAACATCGACTTGCTCGTCAGGAATGATAGCTCCGGTATATTCGCGCCCAAGGCGGTCACTCACACCTGCGCCGGTCAGGACAAGATAAGCGCCATCAATCAACGCGTGCTTAGTATTAGCAGATGTCAGTCCTGCTGTCGGACGCCCAAAGTGCCGCACGTCTTTGCGGCCAATAAACGCGATCGCAACCATCTCTCCTGAGCTTGCCGTATTGGGGCCGACCAATACCGCAAGCGGAGCATTTTCGTGCTTCAAATTGAAACTTACGGGTGTCTCTGGCAAGTTTTCTGAGGTTGGAAAGATATAGCCATTTGCACGCACCCAATTCTCTTTTTGGCCCGCTTTTTTCAAAAACATACCAAATGGAGAGGGGCCAAGGATGGGATCAAGACCTCTTAGCATGGGCCACATGTTGCCGCCGCGATTTTGACGAAGATCGATGATCCAGCCGCAAATGTCCGCCTCATCCATCGTCGTCAGCCCGTCTCGGACCGCAGATGAATATCCGATCGCCTTTTTGCCGTCTTGATCGCCAATGGTATTGAGCGCGGGAAGAGTAAGCACGCCAAAGCGGCCATCCTCTAGTTGCCATTCGGGTGATAATTGTTGCG
>JBEBKE010000221.1:0-3909 GCA_040079555.1 Sphingorhabdus sp.
ACATACTGCATTCCAGCGATCACGCGTCCAAATGCGGTATAGGTGTTGTCGAGCGAGAATTTCGGCTGGAAACAGATAAAAAACTGGCTGTTCGCGCTGTTCGGATCGGTTGCACGCGCCATCGATACTGTACCGCGCAAATGCGGCACCGCGTTGAACTCTGCGGTCAGATCAGGAAGGTCGGACGAACCTGTGCCTGTCCCTGTCGGATCACCAGTCTGCGCCATGAACCCTTCGATCACGCGGTGAAACGTCAGGTTGTTGTAAAACCCGCGCCGTGCCAGCGTTCTAATCCGCTCCACATGCGCTGGGGCCGCATTGGGAAACATCATGATCGAAACGCGCCCGCCCGTAGACAAATCGAGATGCAGAATATTTTCCTGATCCACTGCGGCGGGTGCGGCGGCAGGAGCTACGGCGGTCTGGGCATTAACGATCTGCGCCGGCATAATGAGCGCAAATGACGCAAGCGCCACTAAGATCAACCTTGAAAACATGAGGAAAAATACTCCAGTAATAGTGTTGGCAGGAGCATTAGCGACATCGGCTGTCTTTGTCATGAACGATTGCAATTCATGGCTTAAAACGACATTGTTACAAACAAAGGCAGGGTAGAGGAAAGAATCATGCAAAAAACTTGTGCGTTTTTGGCGTTAACATTCTGCGTGGCGGCGTGTTCCGGCGGCGGGGATCAAAGCAGCTACGCGGCGGACAAAACCGGCGATGTCGTAGCAACGCAAAAATCCATGCCCGCATTCACGGTTAAACCTGGGCTTTGGGAAACCAAAGTGACATTCACAACCGTTGATGCAAAAGGCTTGCCGGAGGCGGCAAAGCAGCAAATGGTTGCCGCGATGGGCAAAGGCGTCACTGTGAAAAACTGTGTGACGAAAGAACAATCCGAAAAACCAGGCGCTGAATTTTTTGGATCGCCCAACAGTAGCAATTGCAGCATCGACAAGATCGACGCAGCCGATGGCAAAATGGCGATGGCATTGACGTGCAAGCCGGATGCCAAAACAGTGATTACCAGCAGCATGAACGGCCAGTTCGGCGACGATAGGTACACGATGGATGTGCAACAAAAGACCAGTGGCACGCCGATGGGGGATTTGATCACTGCCGGAAAGATCGAAGGCAAACGCCTGGGCGATTGTCCGGCATAAGTTTGGGAAATAACGCCATGAAACTGAAAACTGGATTGCTCGCACTATCCGCAATATTTGCGGTGACCGGCTGCAACCGCAGCAGCGAAAGCGACACCAATGGCGACGGCAAAGTCTCAGCGGACGAACGCGTCAAAGAGCTGGCGCAGGATGGCTATATGCCGGTCAAGCCAGGCCGTTGGAAAACCGAATTCAAGTTCACAGACATTGACGTCCCGCGTCTTGGTAAAAAGGAAAAGGCCGATCTGTTGCGCGAAGCAGAATCCGGCGCGTCCGGCGTTTCATGCCTAAGCGCCGCTGAAGCTGCAAAGCCCGGCGCAGACTTTTTTGGCGGTGAAGGTGCAGAGGAATGCACGTATAAAAAGTTCGATCTCGCGGGCAGCCGCGCGTCGATGCAGGTCGTGTGCGGCATGGGAACGCTTGGTAAAGCCGATATGGAATTGGACGGTACCGTTGGCGACACGCAATTTGATTTCGACACCAAATTGACTGTCTCGGTGCCACTCGCGGGCAAGATCAAGCTGACCGGTACAATGTCCGGTAAACATGACGGCCCATGTCAGGGTAATGAATGAGGGTTGGCTGGATACTGATTCCGTCCCTCGCGCTTCTCGCGGCTTCGGCAGCGGCAAATACGCCCTCGCGTTTGCCGACCCCGGTGGATTTGAAAGTCGAATTCGACCTTCAACAGATAACTGCCACATCGATAAAAGGTGAGGCAGGCGTTGTCGGACGAGACGTCGCAATCGATGATCCCGTGCGGGTCGCATCCATCTCTAAACTGGTTGGCGCTTTGGCGGTTATGCGGTTGGTTGATCAGGGAAAAATCGTCCTCGACCGCGATATCAACGACTATCTAGGCTGGCACGTTCGCAATCCCGCCTTTCCTGACCAGCCGATCACGATGCGGCAATTGCTGACGCATCGCACGGGCATTCGCGACAATGTCGATTACATCCTGCCGCTGGATGGCAGCATCGAAAGCGTGCTTTCCGATCCCAAGGCGTGGGAGGCAAAGCACAGGCCCGGTGCCTATTTCAGCTATGCCAATTTGAATTCGCCATTGATCGCTGCGGTGGTGGAGCGCGTGACAAAAGAACGCTTTGACGTGGCGGTCGCGCGGCTAGTGCTAACGCCTTTGAAAATCGATGCCTGTTTCAATTGGGGTGCCGGATGCAGCCCGGGGCGGCGCGCGCAAGCGGTGACATTGTTGCGCTCCAATGGCGATCTTGCCCGCGATGCCGCAATCACCGGACCCGACCCCTGCCCCGTGGCCCCTGCCAGCAATGGCAGCTGCGATCTGAACCTTTATCCGCTTGGCAAGCACGGCTCCGCGTTCAGCCCGCAAGGCGGTCTGCGGATATCGCCGCAAGGTCTTGTCACCATCGGTCAGGTGTTGCTGAAAAAAGGTCGCCCGATTTTGTCGCGCCGCGCTTTCGCCGAAATGACCAAAGTCCAGTGGCGTTTTGATGGCAAGAACGGCGATGATGAAAAAGGCTATTTCAATGCCTATGGCCTTGGCATCCATATGCACAAAGATAGCAAAGGCACGTTGTGGCTGGGCCATGTCGGCGAAGCTTATGCTTTTCGCGGTGGATTTTGGCTGGATATGAAATCAAAGCGCGGCTTTATGCGGTACACAACGATGGTGCCGGAAAATACAGCGGTAGGGCATTGCCTTGAGACTTGCCCGTGATAGGCTGCACCCAACAGCGGAGGACATCATGAAATTTACCAAAACGATTCTGACCAAAACAATTCTGGCTAAAACAATTCTGGCGGGGGCAGCAGCAGCGATATTGGCTATGCCTGTCGCGGCACAGCCCGATTACGCAACCGACGTCAAAGCCGATTATGACAAGTCGCTCGCTGCGCTTTGGGATCATTTCCACCGCAACCCCGAACTGTCGTTCCGCGAGTATAAAACCGGCGCGCGGATGGCGCAGGAATTGCGCGCGATCCCCGGCATGGTGGTAACGGAAAAGGTCGGGCAAACCGGTGTTGTCGGCGTGTTGAAAAACGGCGATGGCCCCGTCGTGCTTGTCCGCGCCGATATGGATGGACTGCCGGTGAAGGAACGCTCCGGCCTTGCCAACGCCTCGACCGTCACGCAAGTTGGCGTCGATGGGCTAGAAATGCCCGTGATGCACGCATGCGGCCATGATGTGCACATTACATCGATGGTCGGCACCGCGCGGCAAATGGCGCGGATGAAGGATCGTTGGAAAGGCACGATCGTTTTTGTCGTACAACCTGCCGAAGAACGCGTTGGCGGTGCCGATGCCATGGTCAAGGACGGGCTGTATACTCGCTTTCCAAAGCCCGATTACGCGCTGGCATTCCATGTCGCCGCAGAGCTTGAGACTGGCAAGATTTCCGCGTCCGAAGGCATTCAATATTCCTCTGCCGACAGTGTCGATATCCGCGTTCCCGGCATTGCCACCCACGGTGCATCGCCGCATCTGGGCCGTGACCCGGTCTACATCGCCTCGCAGATCGTCGTTGGGTTGCAGTCAATCATCAGCCGCGAAAAAGGCCCGCTAGACGCTGGTGTCATTACCGTTGGCGCATTCCACGCCGGAACAAAGCACAACATCATATCGGAGTTTGCCGACCTGCAAGTCACCGTCCGATCAAACGACCAAGCGGTGCGCGACCGGCTGATCGCCTCCATCGAACGGGTCGCTGTCGGCATCGGCCGCGCCAATGGCTTGCCAGAGGATAAGCTGCCGATTGTGAAGGT
>JBEBKE010000222.1:0-3900 GCA_040079555.1 Sphingorhabdus sp.
GGGTCAAATTGCAGCGAACAGTCATTATCGTTTACCGTCACCGAAACCTGCGCATTTTCACTTGCCGAGGTCAATGCAGGGTTCGCCGCATTCGACAAAGCGTGGAAGGCCGGGAAATAGGTCACCACCGCAAGCCCACAGCCCGCCATGATAATCCACTTACGCCCAATTTTATCCGACAACCAGCCGAAGAAAACAAAGAAGGGCGTACCAAGGGCCAACGCAATCGCGATCAAGATATTTGTTGTCGCACCGTCAACCAGAAGGATTTTCTCCAAGAAGAACAGCGCATAGAACTGACCGGTATACCAAACCACCGCTTGACCAGCGACTGCACCTACCAAAGCGATAACAACCCATTTAGCATTTTTCCATTGGCCAAATGCTTCGGTCAACGGCGCCTTTGACGTTGTGCCTTCGTCTTTCATTTTCTGGAAAACGGGGCTTTCGGCCAATTGCATACGGATCCACATTGATACGGCGAGCAAAACGATCGAAACCAGGAACGGCACGCGCCAGCCCCAGTCTTTAAACGCTTCTTCACCAATCATCGTCCGTGTGCCAATGACCACCAGCAATGCCGCAAACAAACCCAGTGTTGCCGTGGTTTGAATGAAGCTGGTGTAAAGGCCGCGTTTGTTGTTGGGGGCATGTTCAGCAACATATGTCGCTGCGCCGCCATATTCACCGCCAAGGGCAAGGCCCTGGATCAGGCGCATTACAACCAGCATGATGGGCGCTGCAACGCCGATGGTTGTATAGGACGGCAATAGCCCAACGACGAATGTCGAGAGGCCCATTAAACCCATGGTCACCAAAAAGGTATTCTTACGTCCGACCAGATCGCCGATCCGGCCAAAGAACACCGCACCAAATGGCCGCACGGCAAAACCGGCTGCAAACGCCGCCAGCGCAAAAATGAACCCAGTCGTTTCGTTCACGCCCGAGAAAAACTGCGCGGAAATGATCGAGGCCAAAAGGCCATAAAGATAAAAATCATACCATTCAAATACCGTGCCCAGCGAAGAGGCTAGGATAACCTTCCTTTCGCTTTGCGTAGCTGCGTGATGCTTGGGTAAAGCACCATCCTCTATTGTTGCCATTATCTCTCTCCCTTTGGTTGTATTAGAAACTATATTTCGCAGCGAATTCAACGCGGTTAAGCTGCCCATTGGCTCCGCTGATCAAAATGCGTTCGCCGTGGCGATACTCAACGCCCAGATCAAAGCCTTTAACGGGTGACCAGAACAGATTGCCCGCAACGCTCCATGCTTCATTATTATAGGTATTGAATGTTCCGACCGGAAAACCGCTTGGATAATCGGCTTTTTGATAGCTTCCCATCAAAGTCGACCGCAGGGTGGGCGTCCAGCCCAACCGCAATGCGGCGAAGCTGGCATAGCTATTGACGGGACGCAAACGGTTCACGCCGGGCACAAAAATTGCATCAGGGGCAAAGTTCAGTCCGACATAGCGACCAATGCCTGACCCGTAAGTTGCCATAAAGCGCAGGTCATAGCGTTTGGCCGCATCGATATTGATCTTACCCGATACGCTCACTCCGTAACCCATCGCTTCGTCATGGACGATGCCGTTATCGACTGCGAGCTGGCGCGCCAATCCGGCCACAGCGAATTCGCCAAAGCTGGTGACGTGGTTCAACCGCGCAGTGAAATCAGGAATGCCGTCATCGTCATTTTCGATCAAGGCTGTCGACCCCAGATTCGCTGTCGCGCTTTCGGGGTTTTCAATTCCGAAATGCAGCGTTGTCGATTTACTCAGTGGTGTTGAATAGCGGACCAGCGGTTGCCGCACAAAGACTGTACCTTCTGTTGTGCCGACAAAATCGGTTGATTCTGGAAGCACAGTTGCGTTCTGAAATGTGCTCCAATCTTGGCCGACGGTAAGTTTATCAAACTGCACATAGGCGCGGCGTAAGGCGAGATTATAGCCGTTAGTGGTGCGTTCCGATCCTTGTGTTCCCGTGGCTGTCTGAAAATCAGTTTCGACATAACCTTTCAGCGTATGGCCCGCGACTTGAGTGTCTAAGTTTAGCCATAAACGGGTCTGCTTAGCGGAAAAATCAGTGTCAGTTGATTCGCGAACGCCGCCAATAGGAATGGCTTGCGGCAGATAAAAATCCCGGCCCAAGCTATTGGCAGCAACATCGCCATTGCTCCATTTGCTAAAGGTTGCGACGGTTTTGATAAAGCCGCCAATCTTTACGCGCGTGGCGCCCGAACCGACGGTAAAGCCATCGACAGCTGGAGCAGCCTTGGGCGCTTCGCTTGCCTTACTAACAGCATCACCCACTGCTTGCCGCAGTGCCGCGTTTTCGGCCTTGGTTGTCTGCAATTCACCTTGGAGTGAGCCAAAAGCCCGCTCAAGCGCTTCCATCCGTGCTTCAAGCTCCTGTTCTTTGTCGGTGGCGGCGAGTGCGCCGGTTGATACTAGTGTTGCTGCAGCGACGCCTGCCAACAGCCAGGCAGCCATTTTTCTCGTTTTCATTACCCTCATCCCTTCGGCTTTTACCGTTGCTATTTCTTTAGGCGGCTATGGTCGCTTGTCGCCGCAACGCGCGCCAGTTAGACTTTAGTCGTAACAAGGGGCGACTTTAGTAGGGGATGATGAAAGCGAACGATCTCGCTATCGACAAAGCGAAATCAGGTATTTCGGAAGAGGCACGATGTCGCACATTTATCCCGTTCCCAACGATTGGGCGAAAAAGGCCTTTATGACCGCGGCCGGCTATGATGACGCCTATGCCGCATCAATCAGTGATCCAGATACATTTTGGCGTGGAGAGGCGGCGCGGATCGACTGGATACAGCCATTCACTAAAGTGCAGAACACCAGTTTCAACGAAGCGGATTTTGGGATCAAATGGTTTGAAGATGGTATCCTAAACGTATCGGCCAATTGCCTTGACCGGCATTTACCCAAACGTGCCGAGGATATCGCGATCATCTGGGAAGGTGATGATCCATCACAGCAACGCCGCATAACTTATGGTGAGCTGCACGCCGAGGTTTGCCGCTTTGCCAATGTCCTTAAGGATCTTGGCGCGCGTAAAGGCGACCGTATCACGATCTATATGCCAATGATTCCAGAGGCTGCGATGGCGATGCTCGCCTGCACGCGGATCGGCGCGATCCATTCGATTGTATTCGGCGGATTTTCGCCCGATGCGCTGTGTGGTAGAATACAGGACTGCGATTCCAACATTGTGATCACCGCCGATGCAGGGATGCGCGGCGGCAAAATGGTGCCGCTAAAGGCCAATGTTGATGCGGCTTTGGCGAACTGTCCATCCGTCAAAGCCTGTTTGGTGGTGCGCCATGTCAGCAATTCCATCGCCATGCAGGATGGCCGCGATGTTTGGTATGACGAGGCGCGCGAAAATGTTTCTCCAGCATGCGAACCAGAGCCAATGGGGGCGGAAGACCCGCTGTTCATTCTGTACACATCGGGTTCGACCGGAAAGCCAAAGGGCGTGTTGCACACCACAGGCGGCTATCTCGTCTGGGCGACGATGACCCATCATTATGTGTTCAACTATTCGCCCGGCGAAGTCTATTGGTGCGCTGCCGACATCGGCTGGGTTACGGGGCACAGCTATGTTGTTTACGGCCCGCTCGCCAATGGCGCGACGACGGTCATGTTTGAAGGCGTGCCCAATTATCCCGATCACAGCCGCTTCTGGCAAATTGTTGATCGGCATCAGGTCAACATCTTTTATGGCGCACCCACGGCGCTGCGATCCTTGATGCGCGAAGGCGATGACTGGGTGAAGAAAACGTCGCGCAGTTCGCTGCATTTGCTGGGTTCGGTTGGTGAACCAATCAATCCGGAGGCTTGGGAATGGTATTATCATGTCGTCGGCGAAGGCCGCTGCCCGAT
>JBEBKE010000223.1:0-3893 GCA_040079555.1 Sphingorhabdus sp.
TCGCTATGCCCGCCCAACAGCCGCCGGACTTGCTCCGCCGAAACATTGCGCCCGCCGAACAGCCGGATCGCTTTGCTGGCAAAGTCACGCAGCGCGCGATAATTGCCCGCCCAAGGATCATTGCCCACCGCTGCCCACGCATCGCGGTCCAAAATTGGCGGCACATGGTCGCGATCCTCGGCCCATAATCGTTGCAGTATCGCAGCAACATCGCCGCGTCGCTGGATCAGCGCAGGGCAGGGCAATCGAAGTCGGTGTAGGCGGACGCGCAGTGGCGCGATGATACGGTCGCCGTCATCGCGCCCGTCGGAACTGGCTATCAGCTTGATCGTTTTCGCTTTGTCGCTATCCAACCAAGCCAACAAGCGGTGCTGCGAAGGAACGGACAGCAAATGCGCGTTTTGCAGATAATAGGTACCTTGCCAATCTGCATCCAGATGATCGGTTACAAACGACATATCCGATGCGTGAATGAATGGCGCGGCTGCATGGGGGGAAAATGCGTGGATCACCTTAGCCAGGCTGTGCTTTCCGGCGCCCGCAGGACCCGTGATCAGTACGGGGTCCGCCGAGTCCGCCGCCAACGCGATCAATTGCCGCAACGACTGCACCGACAGGCTGTTACCCGCAAGCAAGGGCGAGGCCGTTTCGGGCACGGCCCGCGATCCTTGGATCATCCTGTCAAATTGGTACATCGCGATACTCCTGTTGTCAGGAGTTACGGCGGGGCAGGCGGGGACTTTAGCGCGTTTCGTGAATTACACGGTCACTCGGACTTGGGCTGGGTTTTCCAAGTGCCGCTTGCCTGAAACTCTGGCTTAATGTTCGAGTTTTGCGGCAGGTTGCTGGCACGATAGCGCGCTTCGCCGCCCTGAGCCTGCGCTTCGCGTGAATAGGTTGGTGGTGCGTAGTTAGGAATGACAGCTGAACGGCGAGCAGTGAAATCCTGCGCCTCTGCCGGTTGATAGCCGTTGCGCGCATTGGTCACAGCCTCACGCTCCGCCTTTTCGCGCATTGCTGCATATTCGCGCTCATATTGCTTTTGCAGCTGGATCGGGTCGAGCGCAGGCGTGGTGTCCGGTGTCCAAGCACGCGGCTTTGGCCCGGGGAAAGGCTCGGCATTGTTATGGCGGCTAAAGAATGCTGATGGACGACCAGCGCTACCTTTCCAGCTGTAAAACCGGTGCGCGCCAATGGTGCCCAGATAGTTTAGGCTAGGCGCCCAATAAGGATAAACATAGGTCGCGTGGTAATGCGTCGCCATGCCCACGGGCGCATAAACATAGCCCGAAATCGCCTGCAACGCGACGCGCTGACCGCGCATATAGGCGGGGCGGGCGGGCGTGCGGGCCATTGATCCGTCGCAGCTATAGCTGAACTGGCATCCGGTCTGGCGTTCCGAGCCCTGATAGATCACGCCGCAGATGCTGTTGGGATAGGTCGGATGCCGCATGCGGTTTATGATGACCTGCGCCACTGCGCGTTGGCCATCGTCGGGCTCATTTGCCGCTTCGTAATAGATCGCGTCGGACAGACATTTTAGCGCGCGGGAGAAATTGGCTGTGCCTGCCTTTAGAATGAATGGCTGCGCGCCGCCGCTGTTGTTGGTGAAGGTATCGACTGGCAGTTTGCTATCGGCTTGTAGGCTTGCGAGCATATCGTCGGTCGGCAGTATATCGGCCTGTTGCGCGGGCAGTTTTGTATCAATTGTATCGAGGAAATAGAAAGCAGAACCTGCAAAGTTTTCCTCTGGCCTCTCCATCGCGCCTAGCCCGTCGCTGACTTCAACCGGTCCGGCTTTACCGAATTGGGCGCTGGTGGGCAGCAGTGCGAGCAGAGCAAAGGCGATAACAACCAGAATGATTTCGCGCACGCCAAAATGTCGACGCTTTTTCGGTATCGCAGCCTTGCGGCGCTTTTCCTTATCCTGATTATCAACGGGATGATGATACATCGAAGTCTTTGCCCAGTGCGTCCACCATCGGACGCGAGTCGCCTATAGGGCAAGATTGTTGCGAGCGTGTGAACTAATTCGGGCCTGTTCCAGCATGGGACGCTGGCGATGCCTTGATTTAACGCGGTTTTCGAAATCGGGATTTGTAAATTCTTATGTGCAGTGCAGCATAGCTCGGCTATCGCCGGTGACAGTCCGTTTTGCTTGCCTCTAAAGCCACCCAACGCCTAGAGGACTTAGCGGTAAACGAATCGACTGGAGTGAAGATCATGGCGGCACATTGGACGCCCGAAAGCTGGCGCAACCACACAGGGTTGCAGATGCCAACCTATAACGACGCAGCGGCGCTTGCGGCGACCGAAGAAACGCTGCGCAACTATCCGCCGCTGGTGTTCGCGGGCGAAGCACGCAGCCTGACTGATGAGCTCGGAGATGTCGCTGCGGGTAAAGCGTTCTTGCTGCAGGGCGGCGATTGCGCCGAGAGCTTTGCCGAGTTTCATCCCAATAACATCCGCGATACATTCCGCGTTCTTCTGCAAATGGCGGTCGTAATGACCTTTGCCAGCAAGCTGCCTGTGGTTAAGCTGGGCCGTATGGCGGGGCAATTTGCCAAGCCGCGTTCGGGCGATACCGAAACCATCGGTGATGTTACACTGCCCAGCTATCGCGGCGATATTATCAACGATATCGCGTTTGAACCGGCGGCGCGTGAGCCTGATCCTGCGCGGATGGTCCGCGCCTATAGCCAGGCGGCATCGACGCTGAACCTGCTGCGCGCATTCTCCAGCGGCGGCTATGCCAACCTGCATCAAGTCCATGCCTGGACACATGATTATATGGGCCGGTCGCCTTGGGCGAAAAAGTTTAAGGATGTGGCCGACCGCATCGGCGAAGCTTTGGCCTTTATGGAGGCATGCGGCGTAACGCCCGAAACCGTGCCACAGATCAAAGGCACGAATTTCTACACCAGCCATGAGGCGCTCTTGCTGCCTTATGAGCAAGCATTAACGCGGCAGGATTCACTGACCGGTCAATGGTACGACACATCGGCGCACATGCTGTGGATCGGCGATCGGACGCGTTTTGAAGGATCGGCGCATGTCGAGTTCTTGCGCGGTATCGGCAATCCCATCGGCATGAAATGTGGACCCAGTCTAGAGCCTGACGCTTTATTGCGGATGCTTGATACGTTGAACCCGGCACGCGTGCCCGGCCGGATGACGCTGATCACGCGCTATGGGCATGACAAGATCGAGGCTGGCCTGCCAAGGCTGGTGCGCGCGGTTCAGCGCGAGGGCCATCCGGTAATCTGGTCGTGCGACCCGATGCATGGCAATGTCATCAAATCGGCCAGCGGTTACAAAACCCGTCCATTCGAACGCATCTTGGCCGAAGTGCGCGGGTTCTTCGCGGTGCACCGTGCAGAGGGCAGCATCGGCGGCGGTATCCATATTGAAATGACCGGCCAGAATGTCACCGAATGCACCGGCGGTGCGATTGCGGTGACCGATGAAGGTCTCGCCGACCGCTATCACACGCATTGCGACCCGCGGTTGAACGCGGCGCAGTCATTGGAACTCGCATTCTTGCTGGCCGAAATGCTCAACCAGGAAATGGCCGATCGCGCCAAACAGGCGGCGTAAGGAGCGAAACCTATGCCACCACCCCGCGTTGCTTTTGTGCGCGACAGCGCAATCAAATCCGGCATCGGCTTTGGCAGCGCGCTTGCCATGGTGATCAGCTACACCGCGCATAAATCTGTGTTGTGGGCGATTATCCATGGCTTTTTGGGCTGGCTGTACGTGTTGTATTTTGTGCTGACGCGTTAGGTTGCTGAAAAAAGCGGACTTTGCTAAACGTGAGGGATGTGGAAAGCCTCTCCTTTAGTCTTCCT
The DNA here is from genome assembly GCA_040079555.1 of Sphingorhabdus sp. Lineage (GTDB taxonomy): Bacteria > Pseudomonadota > Alphaproteobacteria > Sphingomonadales > Sphingomonadaceae > Sphingorhabdus_B. Next base: position 3,849 of record JBEBKE010000223.1, read on the forward strand.
AATTGTATCGGCATGTGTCGGGCCGATAGAGACGCGCGTTGATAG
>JBEBKE010000224.1:0-3885 GCA_040079555.1 Sphingorhabdus sp.
ATTCAGATCTACAAATATGTCGTGAAGATGGTCGCGCATGCGTATGGCAAGACCGCTACCTTCATGCCAAAGCCGATTAAGGCCGACAATGGCTCGGGCATGCACACGCACATCTCGATCTGGAACGAAGGCAAAAATACCTTTGCTGGCAATGGCTATGCTGGCCTGTCCGAGGCTTGCCTGTTCTTCATCGGCGGCGTTATCAAACATGCCAAAGCGATCAACGCGTTTACCAATCCCACGACCAACAGCTATAAGCGTCTGGTTCCCGGTTTCGAAGCGCCTGTGTTGCTTGCCTATTCGGCACGCAACCGCTCCGCATCATGCCGCATTCCTTATGGTGCGGGCGACAAAGCAAAGCGTGTTGAATTCCGCTTCCCTGATCCGCTTGCGAACAGCTATCTTGCAACATCGGCATTGCTGATGGCGGGCATCGACGGCATCCGGAACAAAATCCATCCCGGTGAAGCGATGGACAAGAACCTGTATGACTTGCCGCCAAAGGAGCTGAAGAAAGTTCCAACAGTGTGCGGTTCACTGCGAGAAGCACTGGAAGCCCTGACCAAGGATCACGCGTTTCTGCTCGAAGGCGATGTGTTCACCAAAGACCAGATCGAGGCCTATATGGAATTGAAATGGGAAGAAGTGTCGCGCTGGGAAACCGCACCGGCACCGGTTGAATTCGACATGTATTACAGCGGCTGATTTTTTCAGCTAAGCTGCATCAAAAAGCCCGGCGGGGGAACTCGCCGGGCTTTTTGTTTAGCGCGGCACCAACAATCCGCGTCGTCCGCTGGCGATGAAGATCGACAACAAGAAACCGCCGGAAATAATGGCGACAAGCCCCAATGGCGTTGGCGCAGCGATGAGTCCCAGCGATGCAGCGGACGCCCAGATCATCAATGTTCCACCAATGCCGCAAAAGGCAAAATTCCCCGCATCACGGCTGAGCTGCATCATCATTTCATCATAATGCCTCCAATCGCGGATCGAAATCACGATTAGGATGAACAGCGAAACAACCAATCCGCCGAAACCTGTCAGCGGCGAAATCGCGCCATTCGGTCCTGCCAAAGGCAGAGCGATGAGCGCAGCACCCAGCGCCACCATGCAAATGGTGGACCCGGTCAAAATGCGTCGCTGTTCGTTAATTTCATTGGCATCTTCGACATTCAATATGCTTGATCCCAATTTTGGCGCGATCAGGCCAAAGCCGACGATGACACCCATCAAAACATAAATGAGGCCAATACCGCTTACTATCAGCTGGTCCGGAGCCATCGTTTCGACATTCAGGACGCCGAGGCCAAAATAGCTGGCAAAGCCACCTATCAAACCGCCGAAGACCAGTTGGGATAATAATTTGCGTGTTTTATTCACTTTCGGCTCTGCTGCTATGATCGTCATGTCACTCTCCTTCTGCTTCCCAATGATCGATAAAAATCTCTGGCACTTGGCAGGCGAACAACTTCGCCATGCGCAGCGCCAGCGGCAGGCTGGGGTCATATTTGTCGGTTTCAACCGCGTTGATTGTCTGCCGCGAAACGCCGAGCCGGCGCGCGAGTTCGCCTTGGCTCCATCCGGCCTTTTCACGATAGTCTTTCAAATGGTTTTCCAACTACCCACTCCTGCTTGTAAAGAGTTCTTTACATGCAGGGCAACAAGGTGTCAAGAACTCTTTACAGACCTGCCTCCACAGCAGTGCGGATCGCTTCGGCTGTCGTTGCAGCACCAAGCCGCGTCATCAGCACAGCGCGTTGAATTTTGACTGTGCCGCATTTCATACTGGAACACTGGAAACGCTGATTCAGTTTTCTGCGTTGATGTCCGCAGCGAAGGCAAAAAAGCCCGGCAAGTCACCTCGCCAGGCTTTTGCGTTTTTGCGCCACTGCATTCCGCAGCGGCTGAAGCTTACAGCCCGTCAAGGCCCTTACTAACCAGAATGTTCACCGAAACACGGCGGTTTTGCGCTTTGCCTTCTTCGGTATCATTGCTCGCCAGTGGATCGGATTCAGCCATTCCGGTGGGCGTGAGCATCCGATAGGGTTTCCACCGGCACGCTTGTTGAAGATAGTTGATAACGCTTGCCGCCCGCTTTTCGCTCAGCTGCTGATTAAACTCTTCGCTGCCAACAGCATCGGTGTAACCAACGACGAGCATCAAGGCATTGTCCATCGATTCCGCTTCGTTTGCCGCTGCACATAGTTCGGATTTTGCGCCCGCTGACAGCGCCGCTTTTCCGGTGTCGAAATAGACGTTGGCGGTGCGCTTGATGTTATACTTGTCGATGTCACCCATACGCCCGCGCAGCGCCTGCGTTGCTGCAGTCTGCTCTTCAAATTTCTGAGCCGTGCCGGTGTGGATCATATTTGCCGTCTTTAGGTCATTCTTGCGCAGGCTTATCTGGCTGGCGACTAGATAATCGCCAGACTGCATCGTCTTTACGGTGACGGGCAACCCGTTGAGCAATGAGTCTGCGGCAAGTGTGTTGCGGCTGGAAAAGATGCCGCCACTCGTTTTAATTTTGGTTGCATCGGTGATCGCGATTATCGCGCTGCCGCCGTCAGCGGTCATGACTTTCATTTTATCATCGCTGCGTGCGGCAATGATGCCTTTCACCTCTGGTCCTTTAACCAGCGTTTCGGCCTGTGGCAGCCTAGCGCCATCGACAACGATATTGGGATCGGACGGGTCTTGTTGCTGCGCCGCGAGACTATTGGGCGCTGCGATTGCTAAAATCGCCAGTAAGGCCGGGCCTTTGGCCTTTCGGGAAAAATTACGCATAGAGCTACTCCTTGAAGCTGCCCCCGCACGTCTGAAATGCTGCGAAAAACATTGCTGTTAGATGAACGGCGTGGCGTTGATCCCGCGTATTCGGGATAATAAGTGCGCAAGACGCGGTCAAACGAACACTACACTTCGCAACAGCATCGCCCGTCCGGCTGACCTTTTTTAATCGCGCAGTTGACGTTCGCCAAAAAAGTCCCAATTCAAAACCTAAGCGCGATCGCATCCGACTCGCACGGCTTTGAGGAGAGATATTATGGACAGCTATTTGCAAAACTACATCAACGGTAAATGGGTAGATAGCGTTGGTGGCAAGCGCCATGAGGTGATCAGCCCGTCGACCGAAGAAGCTTGCACCGAGATTACGCTTGGCACAGCCGCCGATGTCGATGCCGCTGTTGCCGCCGCCCGCGAAGCCTTTAAAACATTCAGCCAAACCTCACGAGAAGAACGCCTCGCATTGATGGGGCGCATCATTGAGGAATATAAAAAGCGCATTCCCGATTTCGCGCAATCGATGGCGGCGGAAATGGGCGCGCCGGTTAGCTTTGCGACCATGGCGCAGGCCCCCGCTGGTCTTGGCGGCTTCCTTGGCACAGTACCCGCACTCGAAAGCTTTTCGTTTACCGAACAGCATGGCAAAAACCTTGTAGTCTATGAACCGATGGGCGTTGTCGGCCTGATTACCCCATGGAACTGGCCGCTGAACCAGATCGCGCTGAAAGTCGCGCCGTGCATCGCGGCGGGGAACACGATGGTCCTGAAACCATCCGAAGAATGCCCAGGCAACGCGGCGATCTTTGCCGAGGTTATGGATGCAGCAGGTGTTCCACCGGGCGTATTCAACCTTGTCCAAGGCGACGGCATGACCGTGGGTGCCGCCATTTCTGCGCATCCCGGCATCGACATGGTCAGCTTCACCGGTTCGACCCGCGCAGGCATCATGGTTGCAAAGGCGGCAGCGGATACGGTCAAGCGGGTACATCAGGAGCTGGGCGGTAAATCACCGAACCTTGTTTTACCCGATGCTGACTTTGCCGCTGTACTTCCGGGCACAGTCTCCGGCGTTTTGATCAACACCGGTCAAAGCTGCATCGC
>JBEBKE010000225.1:0-3875 GCA_040079555.1 Sphingorhabdus sp.
GCGTCGGCGACGGCATCGGGTTCGCCTTGGGCGCGGGCATAGTAGCCGCCCATGATGCCTTGCAGTTCGGGGAATTCGCCGACCATGCCGGTGACGAGGTCGGCTTTGCACAGGCGGGCTGCGCGTTCGGCTTGGGCTGCTAAATCCTCTCCATCGACTTGCGATGGGGAGGTGGCATCAGCCGTAGCCTTGGCGGAGGCTGATGACGGAGGGGCGGCGCTCGAAAGAGCGCCAGCTGCGCTGGCGGCACCTCCACCACCCTGCGGGCGGTCCCCCTCCCCGAGCAAGCTCGGGGAGGATTTAACAATCCCCTCTTCAACCAACCACCGCGCCAATTTCGCAACCCGATCAACCTTATCAGCAACCGTGCCCAATTTCTCATGAAAGGTAATCTGCGACAGCTTCTGGGCTTGCTCATCCAGAGCAACTTTCAAATCCTGCTCCCAGAAAAACTTCGCGTCGGAAAGTCGCGCCGCCAATACCTTCTCATTACCTGCAACAATCGCCGCACCGCCATCATTGGCGACGATATTGGCCGTGCAGACAAAGGCGTTGGCAAGTTTGCCGTCTGCATCGTTGCAGACAAAATATTTCTGGTTCACCCGTGCGGTTAGCTGGATGACTTCTTGTGGCACAGCGAGGAATGCCGGATCAAATCGTCCCAGCATCGGCACCGGCCATTCGGTCAGCCCTGCATTTTCGGTGACCAAACCTTCATCGGGAACCAGCACCAAGCCTGCCGCTTTCGCCGCGGCCTCTGCGCCTTCGCGGATAATCGCGGTGCGTTCGCTGAAATGGACAATCACATGCGCGGCGCGCAAGGCCTCAACATAACCGTCCGCGTTGGCAATTTCGATTGGGCCGGTGGAATGGAACCGGTGGCCCATGGTTGTCCGGCCACTGACAATGCCGTCAATCTCGCAATCCACCACTTCATCACCCAGCAACGCGATGATACCCTGCAACGGCCGCACCCAGCGCAAGCTTTCGGTGCTAGCCGAGGCCGCGCCCCAGCGTTGCGATTTTGGCCAGGGGAAAGCGCGGATGATCGCGGGGATGGCCTCGGCCAACACATCGGCGGTTTTGCAACCCGGCTTTTCGGCAATCGCGAAATACACGCCGTCGCGTTCGACCAATTGATCCAGCGTCAGTCCGGTTTTGCGAAGGAAGCCCTCCATCGCCTGCGGCGGCGCGCCTACCTTTGGCCCTTTGGTTTCTTCGGACGATGCGGCTGTTTCCAGCGGCAGGCCCTTGACGATCAACGCCAAACGGCGCGGGGTGGCGAACGCCTCAATGCTCTCGGCGGCAAGCCCAGATTTGGCCAGTGCATCGGTGAACAGCCGGACCAGATCGTCCTTGGCCTTTAACTGCATCCGCGCAGGGATTTCTTCGCTGCGCAGTTCGAGGAGGAAGTCGGTCATCACGCGTCCCACCCGTTCTTCGTCATCCAAGCCTGACAGCTGCCTTTGGCCAAATCGCGGACGCGGCCCATATAGGATGCGCGTTCTTGCACGCTGATTACGCCCCGCGCCTGCAACAGGTTGAACAAATGCGATGCCTCAATAGCTTGGTCATAGGCGGCCAGCGGAATGTTCGCCTCGATACAGCGTTTGCATTCGGCCTCCGCTTTGGCGAAGCCGTCAAACAACGACGCGGTGTCAGCAACCTCAAAATTGTAAGTCGAAAACTCGACCTCATTTTTATGAAACACGTCGCCATAGGTGACGCCGCTATCGTTAAACGCCAGATCGTAAACACTATCGACGCCCTGAATATACATGGCGAGCCGTTCCAGCCCATAGGTCAACTCACCCGCCACCGGCTTGCAATCAAAACCGCCCATTTGCTGGAAATAAGTGAATTGCGTCACTTCCATGCCGTCGCACCATACTTCCCAGCCAAGGCCCCATGCGCCAAGCGTGGGCGATTCCCAGTCATCCTCAACAAAGCGGATGTCATGTTTGAGCGGGTCGATGCCGATTGCGTCGAGCGAACCCAGATACAGTTCCTGCAAATTTGCAGGGCTTGGCTTCATGATCACCTGATATTGGTAATAATGCTGCAACCGGTTGGGGTTTTCGCCATAGCGGCCATCGGTCGGGCGGCGGCTGGGCTGCACATAGGCGGCGTTCCAGTGATCGGGGCCCAGCGCGCGCAAGGTGGTGGCAGGATGAAATGTGCCCGCGCCCACGCGCATGTCATAGGGTTGCAATATGACGCAGCCCTGTTTGCCCCAATAATCATGGAGGGTCAGGATCAGGTCCTGAAAGCTTAATATTTTGCGGTCGGACGATGCAGAAGACATGGCCGCCCCTTGGCGGGAAAGGCGCTTCAAATCAACCCGCTTGACGTAAAGACGGTTTTCGCTTTGAGTTGCGATGGCGGATATATCCGTTTCGGTCGGTGTAGTTGTCGCCCGCTTGACAGTGAGCCGTGCAAACAGTAATGCGGCACCATCCGAACACTGGTAAAGCCAGCAGCACATTCGTGTGCCAGCTGGTTTTTCTGCGTTTTCGGCCCATTCACCAGCCTTGAGATAGGACGTTCCCCGATTCGCGGAACCCCTGTGGAGCAGGAGTAAATTTAAGTATGGCACGTATCGCCGGGGTCAATCTCCCCACAAATAAACGAGTGATCATTGCGCTCACCTATATCCATGGCATTGGCCGCACGTCTGCGGTTCAAATTGCTGATAAGTTGGAAATCGACCACGCCCGCCGTGTTCAGGATCTTTCGGATGCCGAAATTCTGAAACTGCGCGAAACGATTGATGCTGACCACACCGTAGAAGGCGATCTTCGCCGCACCGTGTCGATGAACATCAAACGTTTGATGGATTTGGCCTGCTATCGCGGTCTTCGCCATCGTAAAGGTCTGCCGGTCCGTGGTCAGCGCACGCACACAAATGCGCGCACCCGCAAAGGCAAGTCCAAGGCCATCGCTGGTAAGAAGAAATAAGCATCCGGCTCGCCGGATAGCATTTCGATACCGCAGGCACTCCACGGCTTTTATAAGATTTAGGATAGAGCATAATGGCACGCGAACCTCAGCGCATTAAAAAGCGCGAACGCAAAAACATTTCGGCAGGTGTGGCTCATGTCAACGCCAGCTTTAACAACACGATGATCACGATCACCGACGCCCAAGGCAACACCATCAGCTGGTCCAGCGCCGGCACGATGGGTTTCAAAGGCAGCCGTAAATCGACACCTTATGCTGCACAGGTTGCCGCAGAAGACGCCGGTAAGAAAGCTGCTGAGCATGGTGTTCGCACGATTGAAGTCGAAGTGAAGGGTCCAGGTTCAGGCCGCGAAAGCGCATTGCGCGCTTTGCAGGCTGTTGGTTTCACGATCACTTCGATCCGCGATGTAACGTCGATCCCGCATAATGGCGTTCGCCCGCCAAAGCGTCGTCGCGTTTAATCGCAAAAGTTTCCGGCGCCGGTTATCCGATCTGCGCCGCATCAGTTTTTATCAGGCGATCCGGTACGGTGCACCAAAATGCCGGTTCCGCCCAACCTAGGGGAAATCCATGTCCGTCAATCTCAAGAACTGGCAGGAATTGAAAAAGCCCATGGGCCTTGAAGTGAAGTCCGGTGGCGACAGCCGCCGCAAGGCCACTTTCGTTGCCGAGCCGCTGGAACGCGGCTTTGGCTTGACGCTGGGCAACGCACTACGTCGCGTTCTCTTGTCGTCGCTGCAGGGCGCAGCCATTACCTCGATCAAAATCGAAAACGTGTTGCACGAATTTTCGTCGCTTGCTGGCGTGCGCGAAGACGTGACTGACATCGTCCTGAACATCAAACAGGTCGCCCTGAAGATGGAAGGCGAAGGTCCAAAGCGCATGCAGCTTTCGGCCACTGGCCCTGCCACCGT